>JAOUKW010000348.1 GCA_029882335.1 Candidatus Heimdallarchaeota archaeon
TAACATCAAGGTAATTCTTTGGTATTTCATCGCGTATCAGTTTTTTTACCTCTCCAGATTTTTCTTTTACATTATCTTGTAAATTCAATGCATTTGTTATCAAATCAGCCATAGAAAATAAATCACCGTCTTCTTTTTCGAATTTTTTAACCAGTACATCCTTACCTTTTGCGCCATTATACCGACTAAGCCAATAATCGCGCATTGTTCGTTTTAATCTGACATCTGTAACAATATTAATACCATCTTTATCCAGTCTAGGTCTGTTACTATCATCAGGATCTCCATTAGGATTTGCATCCTTCACATCGTAAATAAATACGATTTCTCTTCGATTTTTTAATTTATTCGTCATTTTCGATTTCCTCTTCTTCTTCCTTGTCATTTGATTTTTTAGATATAAAAGAATCATATCCAATCATAAAGGCCAATGATCGTTCCTCAGGGCTGGCAGACCAGCGATCTAATTTTAATTCTGCTTCTATCAGTTTCCTTAGATTTATCATTGGAATATTCGTTTTACGATCTTTTTCAGCTATGATGAATTGTAATCTATTACATTCTGCAAAAATCTGAAGTAAGTTGTGTCTATTAAATTCTTTAAACCAGATACGAGTATCTTTGATTAAAGTTCTCGTCCTTAAAACTATTTCTTGTTGATAAGATGATATCCGAAAATATAATCCTATACCAGCAGAAGCTTTTAAATCAGGTGATTTAAAGAAATTATGCTCATATTCTTTAAGAAGATATTCCTCCCTAGAAATTTCTTGTGTTGAATTTTGTTCTTTTTCCATATTCATTCCTCAATTTAAAATGTTATTCAATTCTAAGAATTTATGAGTTACCTTAAAATTGTTTAATAACGGATAATACGGTTTTAATCTTTCAGTAGAGCTTATTTGGAGATCTTGTTTCAATAAGAATCTTTGATATGATTTATAGATTCTTTCATTATTTTGTTTGTAAAATTCTCCCTTCTTAATGCGAGTATTCTGATAAAAACTATCTAAAATTGATAAAAATAACTTATAATCAACTATATCATTTATCTTGTAGAATTCAAATAAATCTCCTCCTCGTTCTAACTCTGAAATGGTATTGGTTATCTTACTTATTGAAGAATCACTAATTTGACATGCAGCTATAATTTCTTTTGTGGGAGGATATTGTTTATTATCAGTTATATGATAATTAAGATCAATGATGGTATTCGGTTCTGCTGAAATCTCATTGATTATTTCTGTCAAATCTGCATTAGAACCCAGTTCTTCAGAAGATTTTGTATCACGTTTTTTCAGAACATCCATTTTCTTATTTAATGGGCTAACCTTCTTTTTATCTGATTTTTTTAATGCAGTTTCATAGAATTTCGTTCCATCGTCAGATTTAACAAATTCTAACCAATCATTATAGCTCCATGAGCTAACATCGCCTTTGGTAGAGTTAAAATCAAAATCTTTTAGTTTTGTGAGACTGAAGTTACTTGTAGGCGAATGACTGTTCGATCCTGCTCCAACAGTTCCTCTAAGATATAGATACTTCTTCTCATCATCATATTCTTCAAGTTGTATTAATAAATCATCTAATTCCTTCTGTAAGGGATCTATTGAGACTGAAACGATATATTTGGTATTATAAGTTGGCCTACTATCAACCAAAATTTCGATGGGTGATAATTCACCAACTACATGTTTTCTTATTAGTTGTATTGTTTTTAGTAACATTGGTTTTTTCTGATCCTTATACTAGATTAAATTTATAAAAGCATTATTCTCATTATATATTTTTCGTAAAAATCAAGAGTGAACATCTCTATTCATAGAATTTGATTGAATTTATTTTACTTAGCTAATTAGTTAATGTAATTTTTTTTCAACCTCATTTTTTAATGAATTTTTTACTTAGTTATTGAGTAGAAAATTATATTAGAAATATTTTTATCGCTTTATTTCGAATATTAACATGAATTATTAATTTACAAATCTAATTCGTCAATATTTTGATCATCATTTTGAAATCCATATTCCATAATCCATCATTATATAAGTCGATAGGAAAGTTAAAAATTGATCCTGTTATTGATCTTTGTTTTCCAACATAATTCATAGAGGAATTTGAGTTTAATACATCTAGATCCTCTTCTCTAGCAGCAATTTTGATAATTCCAACTTTTTGTATTTTAGGATTAGGTGAATCATGGATAGAATATCCATACTCGACGGAATAAGATGGCCAAGATTTCCTACTTAATTCAAGTAATATTCTATTTGCTTGTAAGGTATTGGAAAGTTTATCATCCAAGACATTAATAAATTGAAATTCATCTAAATCATTGCCGATCTCATTAATTAAGGGTCTTAGCTCTTTTTCATCACTTAAGCTTAATAAATACACCCAAGTTGGGAATTTAATGGGAATTCTCCACATTATCTGAGGTTTATAATAACCTAAACCTTCCAACTTTTGCTTCATATTTCTTGCTTTTAATCTTGTAGCAGTGGTTTGAATTTTATCTAAATTGTCTGTTTTACTCCCAATTATTTCCATTAAAAAATTGATTTCTTTTGGTGTCAAAACATATCTGTGAAAGTTATCTCGGTTAACCGGTTTATATCGATTATTTTTAATCGATATAACATTTTTATATACTTTTGAAACAGAGTACCAATTATCATTAGTTATATCATACATCTCTGGTGAATAATTAATTTCAACTTCATCAACTATTGATATTAATATATTATAATCTAAGCCATTATTTGATCTAACCATGGAAATCAATTCTTTTAACTGATAAAACGGAAAATGAAATTTTTGAAAATTAACATTATCATCTTCAAATTTTTCAATATTCTGATAAAATGGATAAGATTTTATAATTCTAGCTTTTTCTTCTTCTAGATTTAAAATATACATCGCGGATAATCCAAATAAACTTCTATTGACCCTGATAAATGAAACTAATGAAAAAAACTTTAATTTTCCTAATATATCATACAACATGGGATTTTTTAGTTTAGGAAATTTTGCCTTGATTTCATTCGTTAATAAGGATTGGTTGTTTAGGCAGTAATTCAACACATTGATTTCCATTTCAGTGTAATTTTTCGGAACAAAGGTAAATATCGTGAAATTTAAAATATCATACAATGTGCTAGATTTATACATTTCTTTCATCGTGATAAATTCCTGAAACAATAATATTTTTTGTTGTTTACTTGTTTCTGTTAATAATTGATAGATTCTAGGAAATTCATACTTTGGATCGATCTTATGGTACTGTTCAAAAATTTCCTTCCATTTGTAAAACAACTTAGCTTTGGTATTGACATGAATAATTGTTGAAGGAGTAAATAATAACGAAAATAATGTGTATATGTGCCATGAAGCTCTTACATCCTCATTTTGATTTCGATAATAAAAGAATAATAGTCCTCTCAAATAATGAAGAAACCAAACTTCTTCTATTAGATCCTTTTTCAAATGAATTTGATTTTTTACGGTATCAATTCTTACTTCCTCAAAGATATCATCAGTTTCGAATTTAGTTTTAAAACCCCAATTTAATCCAGGATATTTATCTAATAATCTTTCATCTTGATCTGATGTTTCAGGTATCAAAGATTGAATGATTTGCTTTGCCTTTTCCTCACCCTTATCCTTGAGTAACATGATTTATCGAATTTATCTATAGTTAACAAATCTTTCTTAGAATTATTAAATTCTAAAATATATTGTATTTCTATTTTTTTCTTTTTATTGAATATTATAATGACATAACATCTAATTTTAATATTTTATTATGAGTTCTTCTATTATTATATTTATACAAATTTCGTACAATTACATCATTTTGAACATTTTATAATACTCTATAAATGTAATTGCCCTCCCAATATTTCCAAGCATCTATCTCTTGAAATCTCATTATTGAAGGTAATTAGTAAATTCTGTGTATTTTGATTGGTAAATAATTTACCCATTAATTGTAATTTTTCATGTTTGGATAATTGCATATAGGCATTTTGAACATTTGATTTTTTAATACCAAAATCTTTGATTGTAATTGATTTGACATCAAAGTAGTTAAACCGATTTAATATGGTTCTAACATCTTTATCTTTGATATCAGATATTTTATCAGGTCTTTCACCCTCTATATTTCGATGAGAACTTGGATTTATTATCTTAATTTGATTATTTGATAACGAGGTGATCTTTTCATATTTCGATTGAATTAAATTATAGTAGATCATTCCCAGAGAAGAAAGATAGAATAATTTATCTTTTTGTTCAATGAAAAACATAAATTTTTCATCAATTAAATCAATTATCTCTGCTTTGGTAAGTCCGGTATTAATCCTTTTAAATTTATCAATCTCATTACTAAGCCAAATAGAATCCACTTGCAAGGGAATTAAAG
>JAOUKW010000621.1 GCA_029882335.1 Candidatus Heimdallarchaeota archaeon
CATTTAATATTATTCCAACCATGGTTGCATATGCTATTTCAGCCTTGAAACCACCAGTTGCTGAGATAATAACTTCATTACTTTCATTAATTTGTATTAACTTTACCAGCTTATTAACTAGATTACTAAGTCCATCAATTTTAAACTTACTCTCAGTATAGGATAATCCGCTTATTTTGTGTTTTTCAACTGAATAATCAAGATCAGAATAATAATAATTTAAGATATCTGCACATTTTACCCCTTCAGGTGTGTCAGAATGAATTAAATGTAATACAGGATTTAACTCACCGTCTTTAACTTCCTTTAATATTTTACTTAACCCATTTAATTCTGCACTCGCCTTTTCTGGGTCTTCCAAGATGTATTCAATGAAATTAGAATTATCCAACTGTAATACTTCTTCCATTGTCTTTTGGACCTTTCTCATGTAATTTGTGAGTAATGATGTTCCAAGAGTCGCAATAATTACTTTCAAATTTAATCCGTCACCTCATATCGACCATATCCAACAGCTGTTTTTGCACCAATCCCAAGAATTTCAAAAGCCTCCTTTAACCATTTATATGTTAAGTCAATCTCTTTCTCCATATTCTTTGATCTAGGTATTATTCCCAGTTGAAAGCTTGCATCTTCTATAGCAAGAAATTTAATTATATTAGGAGAATCCCAATCTGCAGGAAATTCCTTTTCACCATAATATTTACTATAATGAGGGGTCATAATATCCTCACAATATTTTAACTTTAAAGGTAATGCATCTAGAAAGATGATATTTCCAATATTTGTACCATCTGTTTTTTCATTATTATCTGATTTTATAAATGGGTTCGATCCAAATATTCGTTTAAAAACCTCTTTTTCTTCATCTGAATTTATATTTTGCTCTGCCCAAGCTCGAACCATACCTTTTATTGATGATCCAGGGATATATGGCATGCCAATTGTATGATGAAATAATAATCCATTTTTTAATGGATGAGGTATACCCATACCAACAACAGTACGTGAATTGGATGTTATATTGATAATTTTACCATTTTTGCTTTTAATCAAATTTTTTTGCCTATTTACATGTGTTTTAACAGATTCTAAATTTGCATTACTCTTCTTAAAATAAGATACTGCTTTATTTACCTTTGATTTATTGTTATTATCCTTCTTTTCACCCTGACCTTTTTCCCTTATGTCTTCCTCATCAAAATATTTATTAAAATATAAACCAACATTAAGTTTATTCCAAGGTAATTCTCTATCTAAAATTTGTTTACTTGGTTGATACATATTTTTCATTCTAATTCTTACCTCTTAATATAAGCTCGACAGAATTTCTTTAACCATTCTAAGTAACTAAGCACTTCCATTTGGGCTAAAATATATTTATCCTGATCCCAAGTAACTAATTGTACAATTATATCATCCTTACTTTTATTACAGATTTTTCTTTCATCCAACCATTCTTTTAGCGTTTTTAATAGTTCACCATGGCCTACTTCCTCATTACTATTATTATCACTACCACCCTTATACGAGGTTTCCATAGCAATTGCCATTCCTAATCCATTTGAAATAATCATTGGACCAAGTCTTTCAACATAACTTCTATATGAAGATGCAAATTTCTTACCTTTAATTGCTTCAACCATTTTTAAAGCATGAGCAGCTCTGGTTCGATCTAATGGAATATTAGTCATATTATT
>JAOUKW010000641.1 GCA_029882335.1 Candidatus Heimdallarchaeota archaeon
CTGAATAAATAATATTTTAAATTACAGTGTATATAAGGTAAATAATCAGTAAAACACAATTGTTCTAGATTATTCCAATTTCCAAATCTTATTAAACCCTAATTTTATAGAGAAATTAGTGAAAAAAATACTTTTTATTTATTTTATCACAACAATTTCTTTGATGACTTTACTCTATATTTTACTGTCATCCCTTAATATGTTCCAAAATCAATCAGTTTTATTACTTTGGTTATTGCAAATGATTATTTTAATTATCTCTGGTGCTGCAAGTGTAATCTATCTCATCAGATATATTGAAACTAGGGTCACACCGCTTAAATTTCTACTTATTTCACTTTTATCATTTGTTATTTTCTTCATTTTTCAATCTACAAGTATTTTATATTTGAATTCAGGGAATACTTCTTTAATTTCTCAAGCGAAGACTATTTACTATTTTGGATTGATTTTCACTGGTGCCTCTCCCATTTTCATAATTACCTTTATTTCCAGTTATACGCGTCATTCCGTCAAATCATATAATCTAATTGTTCCTGCTTTTTATTTTGGCGTTCATTTATCTTATATCATCACTGATAAAGCAATTGGTGATCCTTCTGCATCTTCAGATATAATTCGTTCTTTTGAATATACTCATGAAAATATCTGGATGAATGTATTTGGATTGATTTGTTTTGTATACACTGCAATCTTTATTGTAAGAGAAATTAGGTTCATTCGAGCAAAGACAATTGATAGTAAAATGAGAAATCAACAACTAATATTCGGATATTCAACTGCAGCTGCATATTTTCTTACACCATTTGTCTATGGAATGGTATCTGCGTTTGATAGTGATTTAATGCAAGTTTTTTGGGTGTATTTCATCTCTCCGTCGTTCATTGTTTTGATGATAATTATTGGTAATATTCCCTATATTATTAATAGACAGGTTGCTTATTTACAACCTCAATTAATCGATAAAATTATAATTGTCAAAAAAGATGGAACTCCATTATTCAGCTATGATTTCAATATTATCCGGAGCTACTCAAGTAACACAAGTGATGTGTTATTTTCCGGTGTTATGACAACAATCAGTTCTATACTTCAAGAGGCAACAGGGATATCATCTAACATAAAATCGATTAATTTTGAAGATCGATACTTACTGACGAATTTTTCCAGCGATTTGGCATTTATATTAATTACTGAAAACCAGAGTGATATTCTTTTAAATAATTTAGATGTGTTTACTAAAAGATTAAATCAAAATTTTAATCAAGAGATAACAGAATCTATGAATACTGGTAGAAATTTAGATGGTAATGAAAAAATTATATCCTTAGTAAGGAGTTCTTTTGGATTTAACTAGTCAAACCAAAACTTTCTATCTCAATTAATTTATATTTTTTAATTTTGCAAACAAATTAATGAGAAATGTCTACGATTTAATGAAGTATAGAAGAACTACAAGAGAATTTGATACTAAAAATATAGAGGTAGACAAGCTAAAAAGAATTGTTCAAGCAGGAATATATGCTCCATCTGGGTCTAATT
>JAOUKW010000248.1 GCA_029882335.1 Candidatus Heimdallarchaeota archaeon
GAACAGATAAATAAATTTGTTAAAATTGGTGTAACTGTGCCATTACTATCTTTACCATTTCGATCAAAACTGGAGCATGGAGTTGAGACATTCAAAGCACTTGCTCCGATGAACCTCAAATAAACACAATTCTGTGATTATTTTTGTTGCAGTTGAGGTAGAATTTGTGAGTTGGAAACGACCAAACGTATTGGGACGATTAGCCCCCCTTATTGATATTATCCATGAAACTGATGGTGTGTGGATTGATGTTGGTAGCGGTGAGGGTACATTTTCTTTGATTTTACAGAAAAAATCACCCAACCTCTCAATCTACCAGCTTGATAGGCTAAATTATCGTGATTTCGGTGCAAGTAGAAACTTTAATTTGATATTATCTGATATTAAACAGATTCCTGTTAGATTTAAAGCTTTGAGTGGTTTCATTTGTTCACAAGTATTACATTATTTCAATTACGAGGATCAGGAGAAGATATTAAAATTATTATTATCTAAATTAGAATTAAATGGGAAATTAGTAATTATTGAGTATGAGGAAAAGAAATCATACTCATGGCTACCCTATCCAGTGCCATTGACCCATCTAATTCAGGTAGTCAAGGATCAAGTTGATATGATGATTATCAATCATATCTCTATTCCTGATTTTGGAAGACCAAAATATTCTTTAGTTTTAGGGAGAACCGGAACTTCTTACTAAGCCATGATCTTTTTATGTGATTTGAATAAATCGAAATAATATCAATAAATTTAATTTCTTTTCATCTTGTTGATAATTATTTCTTCCATGATTTCATTTATTTTTTGTACCTTATTTTCATTATCAATAAAAGTAAGATCTTCAAAGGCTGTAAATAAATGTAGATTAAAACCTTCTACTAATTTAATTAATTCGGGTTTTAATGATGCATGAATGTTATATTCATTTCTATTAAAATTTAATGATAGTTTCAAATCATTATCAGTTTGATTTGCATTTAATGTTTTATACAATTCAATCCATTTATTAATTATTTTATTGTAAATTATTCTTTCATTTTCATTTTTAGACTGTTTATAAAGGTACAAAGCAAAATAAATAATAATGATTTCTTTTAAAATTGGTAAATCATTAATAAAATAACTAAAGTTAGCATTATCCAACTTCATTTGTTCAAATATGTCCTTTAACTTCTTATTTATTATAGTAGTCTCTCTTCTATTTTTATTTTCTACAAAAAAGTCAATTCTTTCTATCCTATGAATAATTGGCCTATTGTCTCGCATTAGATTTTGTTCCTCCAAATCATCATTGTTATTATTTTGATCATCAATGGCTGTATTATTTCCATTAATTATTTTATTTTCAAAATTGATTACTTCTGTGATAATATTATCCGAATTATTTTTAAAATCTATGTCTATTGTCTCTACCTCATTATTCGATATGATCCTGAACGTTTGCTTATTAATTCTCTCTCTAATTTCAGCTTGTGTATAAATTTCACTGTGAGTTAAATAATTGATAAACATTTTAATTAAATCTGAGAAATCATGGGTATTTTCATTATCTATTTGTCCAAAATAATTTCTGACTTTATTTACAAATTGATCATACCCATCTTTATTCTCAATGTAATTAACCAATAATTGCAATCTTCCTACTATTGTGGGTTTAGAAATTGGAATTAATAAATCTATCCTGTTAATTCTTTTTATTGCATTATCCACTTTTGAAATATCATTTGTTGATAATATTAAGATTGATTCATTTTTTTCATTTATTTCTTGAATCTTGGGAAGTAAAAAATTGGTAAAAAGAATATTTCTATGTTCAACATGATCCCCTGTTCTATCTACAATAAATTCTTCAACTTCATCAATAAATATGACTGCTTTTCGAATTACATTTAAGTTTTCAAAAACAAGATATAATCTATTTAGTATAGAATCCTCTCCTTCAAAAAGAAAATCTGCTGGTTGTAACTCTAGAAAATCCCATCCTATTTTTTTTGCAAATGCTTTTACACTAGTAGTCTTTCCAGTCCCAGGTGGTCCATAAATGATTGCAGTATTTTTTCGATAGGGAAGTAAGTCTGTATTTATATATCCATCTTGTTGTAACAAATAAAATTTCCATTTAAATCCATAGCTGTCAATTATTTTGTCCCATTTAATAGCATTTAACTTATCATTTTCTATTATATTTCTATTAAAGAATTTTCTTGCTAAAGAATCTGAAGTAAATGATAAGAATTTGCAAAAAACTCTAATGAATTGCAAAGTCATTGCTGTTACAAATCCTGCTGGATTTCGAGATCTTTCATGATCTTTAGCCCATCCAACAGGGATTCCCTCTTCATTTACTTCTAAAGATGATGCTATCCAGTCATAAAAATGTTTTAAATGATTTCTATATGGAATTAATGCATTTTTAAGTAATTTACAAGTTAATAGATCAATAAGACATTCAACAGTTTGGATTGAGTATCTTGAAATTCCATCTTTTAATAGTTCTCCAACACCCCATATATCCATTCCATTTGATTTTTTATCAAACAAAATATTCAAAGCATAATCTCTAATCAATGTATTTGAATAAGGTCCAGAGTATCTTTCTTCTGGATAATTAAATTTATCCTTAAATATACTTCTAATTTTATTTGATTTATATTGTATTGGTTTTGTCATGACGGTTATTAAGGCATAAAGTAATCTTTTATGATCAAAATGTGCCATATCTCCAACGTTATATAGTGATATTTGTCTATATAGCTCTAATTTTGCCATATAGTATATTTCTTCCCATAAATACACTATTTTATAAATTTCAAATTCACTATTTATATTAAATTCTGCACAGAAATTTTCTCTCAATTCAGCATATGTATTATAATCAAGATGATTGTTAAAAGAGTTGTAATGTCTCTCATTTTTTGAATAAAATTTTAGTATATCAAAAAAATAAATATCGATGATTTGACGTAACCTAAGAAGTATAAATGGATGAAAATTTTGGAGTGAAAAATTACTTGCAATTAATATTATTATTTGAATAATTCTAAACTTTAACTTAGTTATCAAGCAATGAATTGAAACATTATTTAAATTCTTATTTAATTTAAATTCAAACTTTTCTTTTGATCCTTCTAAAACGGCAAATAAATTAGATATCCTAACTAAGTGATTTAGTGCAGAAACAGTTCCATAAATATTTGCGGATTTGGTTATTATTTCACTAATTTCTTTATCGAATAAATAGAGTAGATATTCCACATATGTCCTATTTATCTCATTGTTATTCTCAATATTTTGAACTCCCTCTTCCACATTATCTTGTCTATCTCCTGTTAAGAAAAATTGATTTAAGTCAAAATTTGATTTCATTATGTGTTTTTTATAGTATAAAATTAATGTCTCAATTGAAATAATACTGGTAAATAAACCTGCATTTGTTGATTGAATTTCAATTTCCATTTTATAAGGATGAAATAAATTTATTTCCGTCAAACCTAGATTCTCGTAACCTTCAAAATCATATTCCTGTTTCTTAAAGTAATTAAACAATAATTTACTACAATTTTTATCTTTAAAATCTACTAATAAATATCTTAATCTTTGAATTGATTTAACTTCTTCCAAATTATCTTTAAATTCCAAGATTAATCCTGCATATGTCTTTGATAAATCTTGATTTGATTCCTGTTTAAAATTCAAGTTGTTAAACAATTCATCATATTTAGTCATTTATTCACCAAATTTTGTTCTTATGGGTATGGTAATAAATAACTATATTAATCTTATTATAATCTAATAATTTAGAATATTATTCAAATTAATGTATTTTGTATAACTTATAATGTAATGTCGTTGGTAAAATAGACATCAAATCTAGTTTAATCAATATTTTGCAAATAGATGGATATTATTTACGTATAGCAAGACCTATACGAAAAAATAACAATTGAGCTTGAATTGTATCAAATATATCAAATAATCAAAGTTAGGTTGATAATCTGTGCCAGAAGGACCTGAAGTTGAAATTGTTCGTCGAGGTCTTCTTCCAGTTGTTGGGAATGTGATTGAATCCATATCTATAACTACTTTTCCTAAATATTCTAACCAAAAAAAACTATTCAATTGTATAAAAGGTTCAAGTATTCATGATTTACAACGTAAAGGTAAATTTATAATCTGGTATTTTGATGATTTAATTGGTATTAATCACTTAGGGATGACTGGTGTTTGGTATTATTTTTCAAATAGTATCTGGAATACAATGGAATCACCTCTTTTACTGTATAAGCATTTCAAAGTATATTTTCAAACAGATAAATTAGAGCATCTTTTGTTTAATGATACTCGTACATTTGGGCGTTTTGACATTATTTCTCCGACAAATCTTGAAACCTATCCTGCTCTGATTAATATAGGGCCTGATGTGTTGGATATTCCATTTAATACTGAAGATTTTATATTGCGAGTACGTGGCAAATACAAAGCTAAAACGAAGGAAATTGGAAAGATGCTGTTGGATTCAACCGTTGTTGCAGGGTGTGGTAATATATACAAATCAGAGGCTTTATTCCGTGCAGGTCTCAATCCATTTAAATCTGCAGTAGAAATAACTGATGATGAATTACAAAAGTTAGCCTGCGAATTATCAAACGTTACTCAAGAAGCTTTATCCAAAGGAGGTTCTACATTGAAAGATTATCGTCATGTTAACGGTTATAATGGATTGATGCAAAATGAATTTAACGTTTATAACAGAGAAGATCTACCCTGCAATATATGCTCACAACCTATATTAAGAACAGTTCAAGGTGATAGATCTACATTTTGGTGTAGACATTGTCAAATTTGATTTATTCTATTCCATCCTCTTCTTCTGGAGTCAACCAGTCAAGAATCAGTCGTTCTCCATATTCATTTTCCCATTTTACAGCACCAAGTAGAAAATCAAACATCTCAATCTGCATACTGATTTCTTTATTTGCAACAAAATTAGTGGTATTAAATCTATTAAATGCAGTTTCAAATAGCCAAGAAATAAATTTTAGTGCACCTTCACCATACGGTGGTTGATTGGTTAGTCTTCCTTTTTCATCGTACTCTCTCTTGGTTAATTCTTCCTCGATTTCTAATTTCATCCCAACTAACATTCCTTCTAGTGTATCTCCTCGTTTATTAGCCATGATAAATGGTGAATTTCTGAGGTCTTGTTCTAACGCAATTAAAGCTCGATTCAACCAATTGGTATATCCTTGTTTAGGTCCATTATCAATATTCGGTGCATTTCCTGGAATGATACCAAAACTTCTCGCATAATAATCGATAAAACTGAGATAATTAATTTTTTTCTGTGAATTAGTATCATATCTGTACTTTATCCATGACGCCATATTATATCCCGTTTTTGTAGGCCCTATAACTAGCTTGATACGAGAATAGTCAACTGGAAACGGATCTAATTGCCTGATTAAATGATCGGTAAACAGGAGAAACACACCCATTGCCCTTCTTAATACTGGTTTGTACCGTATAATTACACTAAGTGCTATATCTAAGCTATTACCTTCTTTATCTCTAATTTCTCTCATCTGTAATCCCGAATATAACAAAATCCAAAAGCAAATTCTAGTTTCTATTCTTGGATCATTATATCTTTTGATTTCATCTATTATTGCTGGAAGTACTTCTGCATTCTCATTTTCTAATTTATCTATTTCTTCAGTGATTACTTCCATTAGTGATTCAAATGCCATTGTGCTTGCACGGTTTTCAACATCCTGCTGCATTAATTCCTGAGATAAAGGATCGTTTCCTTCTTTAATATCATTAATCATTTCCTCCAGATATGATAAATGACCTTGCATTAATTCTTTGATATTTTTTCGATAAAGTTGATTGTCTTTGGAAAGATTAACTTTTATTTTCATCTCTCGACTCATAAATGTCCTTAAAACCTCTGCTATTTTCCTTCTTGAAACTCCAAATCTCCTAACCATCTCATGTTTATCAATGCTTACTTTAGTTTTTTTCTTGGATATTTCTTGATTTTTTGACAGATCGGAAATTAGTGGTTTTTTTTCATCTACTTTAGATGAACTAACTGAAGGAGTCCCCAAACT
>JAOUKW010000249.1 GCA_029882335.1 Candidatus Heimdallarchaeota archaeon
TCAGTTCCTCAATTGAATATTTTTCATTTACTTCTCCAACTGTCATTCTACTAAAATTACCACGTTTGGCATATTTTTCTAGATATTCATCTTCTGAAATGGATGTTCTCGAGTCAATGTAGGACTTGTAACTTTCCTCGGATCGGGTTGCATTTAGATATTCCTTTATTTCCTCATTATCATACGGATACATCCCATGAGAACTTGTAGGATGTGCTGCAAATTTTAAATTTATAATATAATCGACAAATATTGATGGTATTGTCGTTGTATTTGGATTTTTCCTAATTTCATCGACTGATATCAACTCATCACAGGTGATAATGACTGTTTTCGATGCAGTAGCCATTAGCCTGTCAGTAACAACAGATCCTAGGTGGATACAATTACCATCCATGGATGCTTTTTGAACATGTAAAATAGCTACATCCGGGTGTATTGCTTGAATGGCATAAGTTTCAATACCCGAGAACGGATCTTTTACCTTCTGATAAAGGTTACTCTGCTGGGGAATATTACTACTATCATGTATACCTATAGGAAATGGATGAAATAGTAAATCATTGGATGCTGCTCGTAGAGAATAAACAGGAAATGCTTCACATACTTCTGGTGCTTCTATGATGCCATTCTCAACTGCATGTCGGAATTTTGGTGCCAAACCCCACATTTCAAATCCTACATATGGTGCAAGTACTTTAGAAACACATCCTGTTCCAACTAGAATGTCTATTGGTAGACCTGTAGATATCGATCCTATCAGAGTTAGGTTTTTACTTCCTAATCGAATAATTTGTCTAACTAATGACATTGGAACATTATGTGAATGTACTCCTCCAATAGCAACAGAGCTTCCATCCGGTATGATTTCTTTAGATAGCTCATGCAGTTTAATGACTGATGTAACCATATTAATCTCCTAACTGAGTACCACAACTTCCACAATGTGTAAATAATGCAGGTAATCCTTTTACATTACAATTTGTACATTCCTTACCTGGTGGTCCCCATAAGAATTCAGAAGACCCACCATCTCTTGCTTTCTCTCGAATCAATTTATAATCAGGTTGTCTTTTTTCAACAAAAGCAGTCATACCTTCGTACGGTTCCCAAGATGCATAATGTAGTGTTAACCATTCTTTGGCATGATTAATTGTTTGATCCCATGCAAAATTTTTCCAGAAATTTACTTGCTCTTTTGTATATCTTGCACATTCTGGGAATTTTGAAACAAGTTTTTCAGCCATAATATCTACTGCATTATCTAATTTTTCATATGGTACCACTTCGTTAACTAAACCCCAGTCTAGTGCTTTATTGGCAGGGATTGGTTCATTTAGAAACAGGATTTCTCTCGCCCTTCTATCTCCTACTAAAATAGGAAGCCATTGTGTTGCTCCTCCTGCTGCCACTGAACCTACTCTAGTACCAACTTGTCTAATAGTTGCATGATCTGCTGCAATTGCGAGGTCACACGCCATATTCCACTCATTTCCTCCACCTGCTACAATTCCATTTATTCTAGCAATAGTTGGTTTACCTATGTTTCTGAACCGGTCATGTGCTTCTACAAATAAAGCCATCCATTTCCAATAATCTCGGGGTCTTTGTGTAAATATGCTTTGATATTCTTTAACATCTCCTCCTGTACAAAATGCTTTATCTCCAGCACCAGTTAAGATAACTACACCTACACCATCATCCCAAGAGGCATCAAGGAAGGCTTCTGACATTTCTCTTAAAGTTTCTGTAGAATATGCGTTATAGACATGAGGTCTATTTATAGTGACTTTTGCAGTCCATTTATCTGGATTTTTCTCATAAATGATCTCTTTGAAATCAAATTCTTCTGCAGGTTTAGATACAAATTTTTCTTGAAAACTATAGTCTTTCATACTATTCTCACCTATCTCAGCAATACGTTATTTTAGTATTCATTATATAGTTTTTATTCATTGTTTTTTATGAACTAAAATTTGACCATTGATATTGATTTACAGAGCAGTTATCTAATTTTGTTTAATTTTTAATGCTCTTTGATAACCTAATCGTGCAGCACCAATAGCCGCCGCATAGTGAGCCTGTGGGTCTAAATGTACTTTGTAGTCAATAATGTCTGCTAACGCTTTTTGCATCGCACCAAGGTGAACTAATCCACCAGCCATATATACATCAGAATCCATTTTTAATCTCTTAAGTAATGTTGTTGCACGATCTGCAATACTTAGGAGTACTCCCATAAAGATATTTTCTACAGAGACTCCAAGTGATACATGGTTTATGATTTCGGTTTCGGATAGTACTGCACATACACTTGATATCTGTTGAGGATTATCTGCTTTTAATGCAATGGCTGATACATTTTCCATAGGAATGGTCAAGTATTTTGAACACCGTTCAATAAATCTACCACTACCTGCTGCACATCTTTCATTCATTTTAAATTGTATAATTTTACCCTTCTCATTAATTCTAAGAGCTCTAGTTGATTGTGTTCCAATATCCAATACTAATGCTGGATTTCCATAAATATATTGTGCTCCTCTACCAGTAGTAGTTAGATCTGATATTTGTATATCTCTGTCTTCTGCCTGATATCGGCCATATCCCGTAGATGCAATATAATCAACTTCATTCTTGGTAATTTTTGATGAATCAAGTAAATCCTGTAAAATTTCATTTGCCATATCCGTGGGATTTCCTTTAGTTTGACGGATATTTTGATAGAGGATTTTTTCTCCATCCTCTAGTACTACACCTTTAGTTGATCCTGTCCCAATGTCTAATCCTACACTTATCATGGATGTACCTCCAGCTGCTCAAAAACAAACTCACCACCTTTTTTCACTTCTTCGATTGCATATAAGGCGGCTCCTATCGCTCCAAACCACTGAGACAATGGAGACACATTAATTTTAGTATTAAGGATATTTTCTAACGATCTTACCATCCCTTGATTTCTAGATACGCCTCCAGTAAATGTAATTTCTTTTTCTATTCCTACTCTTCTCATTAAAGATAACGATCTCTGTGCGATGGAATCGTGTAAACCTGCAACAATATCTTCTTTTTTCCTTCCTCTTGCCAATTGATTTGATACTTCAGTTTCTGCAAATACAGTACAGGTGGAGGTAATATTCACTGGTCTAGTTGCAGTTAGGCTTACAGGTCCCAAATCATCTAATGAATAATCTAAGGATTCAGCGCAAACATCAAGGAAACGACCTGTACCTGCACTACATTTGTCATTCATAGAAAAATCAATAATCTCTCCTTTTTCTCCTAATCTAATTGCCTTGGTGTCTTGACCTCCTATATCTAAAGTAAGTCGTGTATTTGGAAACATAAATTGTGAACCTTTAGCGTGACATGAGATTTCAGTGACAACCAACTTACCAAATCTCACCTTCAATCTACCATAGCCAGTTCCTGCAACCAAAAATACCTGATCTCTGTCAATTCCTGCATCTTTACATGCTTTCACAAATGAAGTTTCTGCATCTTCTGCTACTCTTGGACTGACATTTTGTAATGATTTACCAAGTAATTTTTTATTAGAATCCAATATTACTGATTTAGCTGTTGTACTTCCTACATCAACCCCTCCAACTATAAAATAATCTTCTTTAGACATATGGAAACCTCAAAATACCCAGATATGTATTAACTAATAATATCTAAATTTACTATAAATTGATTAGTTTTTAATGTTTGTAGAGTTGCCGAATGATTTGAAGAATAGTAGTAAATTATTTGTTCAATTGTATAACTAATAGTTTCGCATTCTATGTTTTGTTCATCTTTAATGCTTCAAAGAAAGCATCAACTCTATTTCGTATTTGAGCTTCTGCCCAGTATCGAGGGTCTTGATGGTCACTTTCCACATATAGTGCGGGAATACCTAATTCATTAATGGTGTAATCTCGTAAATCACCTTGTCCAGCTGTAAAGCTTCTACAACTCTTTATTCCATGAATTACCAATGCATCTGCATCAAAATCGTGTAGATAATTTTTTATTGTTTCTCTTCGGTGTTCCCACGAAAGATTACAGTAACTATATAGTGAATATTTAGCAATGCTTTCAAATGGTTTGGATGGGTCGTGTAGTAAGCCTTCAAAATCAAACATACCTCCTACTTTTGGATATGTTGCTGCTACTGAAACTGCTCCCCAATTTCTAAACATATCCCAAAATTGTCGATAACCCGGATATGGAGGTACACCTTCCATTACATACCTAAAAGTTTCTTCTTCAACCGGACCTATACCATATTTAATCCTTTCATCTAATTCTTTATTATATAATTCATAGAAATCAGCAGCTTCCTTAGTTCCTCGTAAAGCATTTATGGGGAACATATAAAATATTGATTCAAAGTATGCATCTGTTGGCGAAGGTTTATTCTCACAAACCTTAAAACTTCGTGCCCAACCTTCCTCTGCTTTTCTAGAGTATGCAAGTACCTCTTTTAATTTATTCATATCCAAGGTTTTTCCAAATAATTTCTCTATCTGTGCCAGCATATCATGAATTTGAGCGGTTATATATTCCAAATCTTCTTTCTGTGGGTTATCGTGCCTTTGATATGGGACATCAAGCATAATTAGAGGTACTTTGTAAAATTCAGCCAAACTTTCCCACCATTTGTAATAAACTGAACAACCCGAAAAATTACAAACTAGCAAATCTGGTTTAGGAATATTTCCAAAATCTGTTTGACCTCCTGATAAATGGGTTAAACCAATATCTGTTTTTACGTATCCACAAACATCTAGACCGTAACCTATCGATTCTGCTTTTAAAATATACTGGAGTGATTGATGTCTGATTGCAGTCGTAAGAGCTGTAATTTCAGGCATATAAATCCTAAACCCAAGTGCTTGAAAAATTTCAGCTGGATTACCACCAACAAATAAATAAACAACAGGTTGATCTGAATCCTCTCTATAGAATTCTTTGACCAAATTTTGTTGTAAGGCGCGAGCTGCACCTCCAAATTCTAGATCAATATCCTTGGTTTCAACTAAACCTTTCGCACTTGTTTTAGAAATTGCCATAAATACTATATCTTAATTAGTTTTTTTAATGTTTGTAGTTCAGCAATGAGAATTTGTTTGTAGTCTGAATTAGATTTGTAAAAGAATCCATCTATATAATTACTCTCATGATTAATAATTCACATTTAATTGTTTACTCTCAATATGATAACAGCAATATTACTAGTATAAAGTTTATAATAAATTATAAAATCGATAGTAATTTTCTAATCATTATCCATAATAATGATAAAACATGAATGAAGTAGCAACATAATGGCATCTGCAAAAAATTCGCATTTTATTGATTTAACCAAAATCAACCTATTTGAGACCATTTATGACGTCAAATACAAAGAAGTTATAGCTTGGAAAGAACAAAATCCTGGAAGAAAAGCTATAGCATTATTTCCAGTTTATGTCCCATCTGAATTAATTCATTCGTACAATCACTTACCTGTGAACATCTATGGTGGGGGAGAAGAAGTTTCAATATCCCATGCAGATGCAATTTTAGGTAGTTTTATTTGTAGTATATCAAAATCAACAACTGAATTATTACTAAGTCAAGAAGAATTTCAAAAAGCATTTGATGGGTTTGTATTTCCTTTTATCTGTGATGTCGCCAGAAATTTATCTGGTATTTTTGGTAGAAGGTCAACAAAACCAGCTTACATGTTGCATTTAGCACAAAATTTTCAATCACCTTCAGGAATTACTTTCTTGGCAAAGGAATATCAAAGGCTAGTTTCTACATTGTTCCCTGATGAGAATTTAAATCTAGAAAATTTACGTGAATCAATTAAATTATTTAATCATAACAGACAACTTCATCGTGATTTATATCAACTCAGATGGGAAAAACCATGGAATGTACCACTCAAAGAAATGTATGAAATTATGCGTGTTGGCTCTACATTAACTGTCGAAACCCACAATCGTTTACTAAAGCAGAAAATGGATCAGATTAAACTTAGAGATGGAAGAACCAAAGACGCTATTCGAGTTGTAGTTACAGGAAATTTCTGTGAGCAACCGCCTCTAGATTTTATTGATTTAATTGAACAAGTGG
>JAOUKW010000250.1 GCA_029882335.1 Candidatus Heimdallarchaeota archaeon
ATAGATGGAGTACTTGAGGGATCAGATAATGTTAATGCACTTTGTAATGTAAAATCATCTGTAAAGCTAAACCAATTAGATGAATTTGTCACAATTCCCTTATAATCAATTATAATATCCGGATCTGCAGAATTTGCTGCAGTTTTCCCATTGACTGGTATAAAATTAACAAGCTGTAAAGAAACTGTTACATTAAGATTAGAGTCGGATATGTAGGATTGTGAGTCAATTAAAATTCTATATGACAGGGAAGTAATGACATCTAAAGAGTTTGTAGGTCTAGTTTGATTTAAAATAGTCCATGGTGCTAATGATCGAGTTGATGAGTTCAAAAATAAATAATCTTGATTAGAACCTCCCACTAAATAAGAATGTGAATTTGGTGCAACTACTTCTTGATTAATGGTTTGAAATATTTGTAAACGGTTATGATAAGTCGGATTATACTGAGTCAAATTAATAGGAATTATACCGTTATACATAACAAATTGCATTTGAGATGTTTGATCTAAAGCAAATGTTCCAAATGATCCCGTGTAAATACCTTTTATGGTTTGGCTATCAACGCCGTTAATTATCATCTCTTTTATTGCATTGTCTAAATTTAACAATGAAGTACCTGCCGTGGATAATTCCATCTGATCGTTTAATTCTTGTGTTTGTGGATAAATAATTGTCAAACTTATTGAAATTCCAACCAGAAGAACAACGAATAAAAACAACATGGTTACAACAGGTGATACACATCTTTTATAACGACGTAATCTGTCTATCATTTCTATGTTATCTGTAATATGTTTATCTATAATTAATTTATTGATCTAATATATTAAATTCGATCAGCGATATTATCAAATAAATCTTTAATCTGAAAGAATAGATAAGACAATGAATTATTCATGAGTAATATCAAAACTTGTATAATCACCCACATATTTTTGCCATTCAATATAAACATCTTTAACTTCAGCCAATTTTGGTCCTTTTTTACACCATTTAATAAATATTTCAATATCCGATCGTTCCCCTTCAACAATTGCTTCTACATCTCCATTTGATTTATTCCAAATAACTCCTTTTAGGCTATTTGATCTTGCAACTTCTTGGGCATTTACTCTGTAAAATACTCCTTGAACTCTTCCATGTACAATCAGTGATGCTCGTTCTAATACCATTAAAATAACCAAATTTGACTTAATCACATGAATTTATAAAAATAAAAGAATGTTTTCACAGATTGATATTAAATTATACAATATAGGCATACATAATCTACAAATTAAATAATGTTTAGGAAAGTCGATGAATATATAAAAATGAAGACATCAGAAGGGTTGGAAATATTCAGAGCATATGATATTAGGGGGATATTTGGAGAAAACCTCTCGGTTGAAACTATGTTGAATATTGGAAGAGCATTTGGAAGTTATTTAATAAAAAAACATAAAACAAAGATCACTATTGGAGGAGATATCAGAGCTTCAACTCCAATTTTATTGAATGCTTTAATTAGTGGAGTTTCTTCAACAGGTATTCATTGTGATTTGGTGGAAAAATCACCCCTTGGAATAACGTTATTTCAATCATTCATTAATAAATATGATGCTTCAGCATTTATTACTGCATCTCATCTCCCTCCTGAGTGGAATGGTGTCAAATTTTATTGGGGTGAAGGTATAGGATTCTCACCTGAAGAAAATGATGAAATAAAGGATATTTTCCTAAAAAAAGATTTTATCAATAAAAATGCATTCGAAGTTGGCCAAACTACAAAAGTAGATCCTTATAATTCATTTGTCACCTATCTTAAATCGAAATTTGAATTCAAAACAAAATATAAAATAGCAATAGATTGCGGTAATGGAGCAACTTCACTCGTTGTACCAAAATTATATGAAGATCTTGGATTTGAGGTTGAATCAATATTTTCAGATCCTGATCCTAGATTTCCAAATCGATCTTCAGAACCAACAGAGGAAAGTTTATCCAAACTTTCAGAATTTATGAAGAAAGGAGAATTTGATTTTGGAGCAGGTTTTGATGGAGATGGAGATAGATGTGTATTTATTGATAATCTAGGAAATTTTGTTAGTTCAGATACATTTGGTATCTTAGTTGCAGAATACCTCGTTAAAACATCAAATAATAATTCAATATTAATCAATATGGAATGTAGTTTAGGAATGGAAGTTTACCTGCGAGAAATAGGTGCGAAAATAAAAAGAATTCGAGTAGGTCATTCTTTCTTATCACTTGAAGCAAAATTAGAAAATGCCATATTTGGTGTTGAATCTTCAGGACATGCTATTTATCCTGAGGTATTCTTATTTGATGATGCCTTAATACTTCCTCTATTGTTAGCTAAAGCAATTCATTTCAAAGATGATACACTATCAAATATGAATAAAAATATCAAATTACCGATTAAAAGAAGATTCGATTTAAAATGCAATGATAATACAAAATTTGCAAAAATGAATGAGATTGATGCAACTTTAAGAAATGAAGAAGGAGAAATCCTCGATATTGATGGTATTTCGTTAAAAAATGATAATGGTAGAATACTAGTACGTGTATCAAATACCAGTCCAAAAATTAGAGTAACAATAGAAGCATTAAATCAGACTGATTTTGAAATCTTAGAACAAAAATATCTACCAATCATCAAAGAAATAATTGGTGAATAAGATGAAGACTCCACTATTATTTGCAACTTCTGGAATTAGGGGGAAGTCAAATCATGTAATTACACCAGAATTAGGAATTAGAGTAGGAAGAGCTGTAGCAAATCATGTTAATACAAATCTTAAAACAAATGCTGCAGTCATCATTGGATTCGACAATAGAAGAAATAGTCATTCAATTGCAAACACTATTGCAGCTGGTTTATCTTCTTCAGGAAGAGATGTTTTAATTTTTAATGCTCCTATTCCTACTCCAAAATTGATATTTTCAACTATTAAGAATGAAGCCGCAGCAGGTATTATGATAACTGGGTCTCATTTACCAGCGGATGAAAATGGGATTCTCCTATTTGAGACGGATGGTAGATATTATAAAGGAATTTTAAATGAGGACAATATTCAATTAGTTAATTGGGATTTATTGGGGAGAATTACAAATATTGAAAATATAGAAGATAATTACGAAACTTTTCTGAGAAAAATTGCACAAAATAATCTTGTCGACAATAAAATGAATATACTTGTAGATCCAGCCCATGGACCAATTAAAGATTATTTACAATTGGCCATTAAACCATATTGTAATAATATATTAAAAATCAATTGGGAAGATGATGATAGGCTTCCAGGAAGACCATCGGAACCAACATCAAGTAATCTAACGAAGACAAGATTAGCATTAACATCAAGTAAAAGTGACTTGGCAATTTCAACCGATATGGATGGAGACAGAGTAATTTTTACATCGCATTCTGGAGCTACAATATCTGGCGATTATATTGGTGCTTTATTTGCAAGAGAATATTGGAAAAATAATCCAAATAAGCCTATTGTTGTACCAATTAATACTTCTGCTATTATTAAATTTACTGCCGAAAAATACAATGGTAAAATTATTTACTGTAAAGTAGGTCCTCCGAGCATAATCAACTCAATATTGGAAAATAATGTTGATTTTGCATTTGAAGAAACAGGAAAATACATTTTTACAGAATATGCAATATGGCCAGATTCAGTAATTTCTACTATTAAATTATTAAAGTTGATGAATGAAAGTGGTCAAAATTTGGATGAACTTTTACATGAATTCCCAACTTTTTATCAAGTTAAGGAAAAAGTTCCATGTGTAAGAAATAAAGCAGATGAAGTTATGAAAATCTTAATAACAGAAATTGATAAACTCTTCACTGAAAATAAAATAGTAAATACGCTTGATGGAATACGAGTTGACTTCTCCAATAATTCATGGTTTATTATTAGACCATCTGGTACAGAGGACTATATACGGATATTCACCGAACATAATACCTTAGAGAGCTCAAAGGAATTAAATAATACATGCCAAAAAATGATATTTGACATTTTGGAAAAAATTACAGATTAATTATACGGATTATAAATTAAATATAATTGATTTAATAATTGTAGTCTGCGATCATAATATATGGCTGGAATTTTCAAGACTAATGATATTAGGGGAGTATATGGAGAAACAATTACCAAAGAGATTGCATATAAGATTGGATATTTATTTGGAAGAAAATTAGGTACTAATAAAAAAATCGTTCTCGCCGGAGATTCAAGATTGTCAACACCTGAATTGAAAACAGCAATCTCAAATGGAGTAAAGGACAGTGGAAATATTATTTATGATATGGGTTTAGGCCCAACTCCTATGGTATACTTCAATTCAGCAACTGAGGAGGACATTATCGCAGGAATAATGATTACTGCTTCACATAATCCAATACCAGATAATGGTATTAAAATTTGCGATTCTCATGGAGCTTCCTTCCATTATAACAATTTATACAAGCAATTAGAAGAAGAATGTACAGACCCATTAAATACGATTACCATAATACCAGGAGGAGAAATTATTGATGGGACTCATTTTAAAGAAAATTATATAACATATTTGAAAAATGAATTTAAATTCAAAAATAATCTAAAGATTATAGTTGAACATGGTAATGGAGTATCTGGAATGTTTAGTGATATTGTCGAATATCTCGGGATTGAAGTCACGTCTTTAAGAAAAGAGCCAAACGGAAACTTTCCAACTTTATTACCAGATCCAACGAAAGCAAAAACATTTGATCTGATTAAAGAGAAATTTACTAAAGATAGAGAGATCTACCATATTGGAATTGCATTTGATGGAGATGGTGATAGGATTGGTTTTATAACAATTGATAATGAGATTTTATCACCAGATAAAGTAGGTATGATCTTCTCAAAGAATATTTGTCAAAATCAACAACAACCAAAAATTCTAATTGATGTTAAAATATCTGCAGCAACAAAAGAATATATAGAAAAACATGGTGGAGTCGTCGAATTAACCAAAGTAGGTCATTCTTGGGTACATGAAAAATTAATTAATATAAACGCTGCTTTAGCGATTGAATTATCAGGTCATTATTATTTTAATGATCGATATTATGGGTTTGATGACGGTTTATATGCAGGTTTGAGAATGCTCGAAATTTTAGATAATTTTATTTCAAATAACGAATCATTTACAGATCATATTATTAATCTACCATCCTATTTTTCAACACCTGAATTTAGAAAATCAATGCCTGCAGATAAACAACAAAAAATATTAAAGGATTTAGAAATTTTTGTTGAAAATACAAATGGAGTCCTATTAAATATAGATGGGATCAGGGGAGAATATTCTGATGGATGGTTTATCGCACGAATGAGTGGAACAGAATCTGCGTTATCATATAGAGTTGAAGGGAAAAATAATGAAAATCGAGATAAACTGCTTAAGAGCCTTGAAGACATAATTAGTAAATATGCTATATAGGTAACGGTTTAATTTTATTAATCTGAAAGTCTCTCTTTTATTTGTCATTCAAGTTAATTTACATACGTCACTTTAACATAGTTTTTAATAAACAAATTTTATACCATATTGAGGAGGATTTATTATTCCAGTAGCCAACCCCTTACACAGAATTATTGCTAAAAAAGTTTTAACAGATATTTGGGTATGTAGAAATTGTTACGCTAGAAATCCTGTAAAAGCAAGAAGATGCAGAAAACAAAGATGTAGATCAACAAATTTAAGACCAAAGAAGAAGGACAAATAGTTTAACCTACAATCTACATAAAATAAAAAATTAAAATAAAAAAAAAAAATTTGAAAGGCCACCATTTAAATGACCTTTCCTTACCTATATTCGGTTGAAAGTAACTATTTGAGGTAAATCTTTATCAAATGTTAAATCGCTTAGGACAGCACCTGCAATTAATTTCACAGATCTCTCCTTTGCAACATTTACAATTCTTTGAGTTATTACTCCATCAATTATTAGAGTATCAACACCTTCTGCGGTTTTTAAAACATCATAGACCTTACTTGATGGAATTGTATCTAATATTTCATTATTAGAATTCAC
>JAOUKW010000643.1 GCA_029882335.1 Candidatus Heimdallarchaeota archaeon
ATACGAAAGTGCTATGGCTGACTGCGTATAGGCGGTGTATCCTTGAACAATGTCAATTAAATGTCCTGTCAAATATGTAATTCCAAACAGACCTGAAAATAAACTGTAGAACCCCAGAAATAGTGCAGATAATTGTTTTCTATCCATATAAAGCATGAAAATAATAATTGTCGAAAATTGTATTCCCATAAATAAGAACAATTGAAAAACCCAAACAAATACAATATCTGCAAAAGTTGTCATGTAAATCACTCCGAATCGAAATTCAGTTGTCGTAGTTGATCATTAGTTAAAGATATGTATGATCTATTAGGTAAAAAATATAAATTTAAATTAAATGGTATGATAAAATCAATTATTGCTAACAAAAGTAGATTGAGAAATGTAAAATCATGCACATTTTGTATGGTCGGTTGATTATATTTTTGACAGTTATTCCAGATGAAAATTTCACTACACGTAATCAATTGAAGTTTGTTAATAACTATAATTGGTCGAAAGAAAATAAATGTGATTGGATGGTTGAATAATGGTCGATGTTGTATCGGATTTGGTTTTAGGAATCGTTTTTTACTGTCTGAGATTTTGTTCACAAAATATTGATTTGGGGAAATTATTTTGCTAGTTTGGACTAATGTTGATATTAGATCAAATAGGCTAGTCAAAAATAGTTGTTGCTCGTTTGACCATGTACGTCTATAAATCCAATTTTTGGAAATTTCCATCACTGATTTTTCTATGTTTGGTGGGTTTATTAACGTATTCTATCATGAGTGGCTAATATCAAAAAAATCACTGAAAATACCTTTCTGTGTGGTAAAATCAGTGATTTAAAACCGGATTTTTTGGGGAGAGGGAAAGAATTAATGACTTCAGGGAGTAGAATCAGATCATTCATCATGAAGTGTAGGAATGATGGTGTGAACTCAAATGGAAATCCTTCAAAACTGGTGATAAATCGTGTGTTGGGTTGGTATAGAAAATGAAGGGGGATTAGAAATATATAATTAATGATATGTATAATATATTAATAAAATCTAATTATGGTTAGAAAATAATTTAGTAAATGGAATTGAAGTCCAAAAATTTACAATTAGATAAATGTTATAATAAATTAAAAAACAAAAGTTAGACTAAAACAATAATTAGTTAAACAAAAAAAAGTTAGATTTGCTTATGAATATGAATGAATAATTGAGTAAATGCAAGAAAAATAAATTATTATTGATACATAAACACAAAAACAAATAAAGGATGTAAAAAAATACACTACTCATGAGATCTGTTATTTTTGTGTTAAGGTATCAAAGGTAGTGGTAAGAGCTGAAAAAGAATATAAAATAGCTACTAAAATAAAAAACTATATATTAAATGGAATTAATGAGATTTATACAACCCTTAAAATATGCAGTAATGAATTCTGATAAATAGAATACAGCAAAAATAAAATGTTATTTGAAAAATTAGAAAAATTATTAAGTATATAATTAGGATTAAAACGATAAAATTCATAAAAAATGCGGGATGAT
>JAOUKW010000251.1 GCA_029882335.1 Candidatus Heimdallarchaeota archaeon
GTACCATTGGTCAACACTGGTTGTATTGTTACGAGTGGTACTAATAATGTGAAGTAATTTGAATAGGCTAGTTGATCTGTCGCACCTACACTAAATCGATATGAACTATATGAACTCATAGTAATACCAGTAATTCTCCAAGAATAACTTCCATTATTTTGAATATTAGTGGCTACAGCAATTGATAATGGATTTAAACCCCATAATACAATATTAACATTTCCAACAAATCCAGACCAAGTAATTGTAATGGTTTCATTAATTAAATGCGTACCAGTAACTACACCTACATTGTTATTGGTTAGATAAAATAAATTCGTATCTGCATATAATGTCGAGTTTAAGGAAACTCTAATAAAATATTGTGAACCGACATTCATTAACTCTGTTGGTAAATTTAATTGAAGAGAATTTGATATTAGAGGGTGGTTAAATATTGATGCATTTAAAGTGGTTACCAATTGTGTTGTTGAGCTGTATAAATCTAAGGTGACTTGATTTTGAGGTATACCCTTCCAGTATAAATTGACAACATCACCAATATTGTAATAATTATCAAATGTTGCTGCATAAGGACTAACTATTCTGAAAAATGGAGTGTCGAATGATTTAATCACTCCACTTTCGTTATATCTAAATTTGAAATATAATAAATCGGTAGTATTTGTAGGTTCATTGGGAACAATCCAATTTAATGTGTTTGTAACAGGAATATTGATGCCAACTGTTTCAACTTGGTAATTGGATGCTGGTGGTTGTCCACTACTCGGATAATCAGATATATATCTACTAATATTTATTGTTTGAACAGTAGATGGAAATCCATCCCATCTTAAAGTCATATTTTCGCCTACTGCATAACTACCAGTATTTATTCCCATTATTAATTGTGGACCAGTTGAAATTCTGAAATAATTAGAAGATAGATAGGTAGCAATACCAATTCTAAAGTTATAACCTATTTGAGCACCATTTGGTGTCCATATATACTCTCCATCATTTGGTGTTGAGCTTATTATTGTATTAATTGTTCCTGTACCAAATCTGATATAAATATTAACATTTGTGCCAGAAATACCACTCCATCGGATTGTATAAGATTTACCTACAATTAAATGGTCATAATTCTCCGGGTAGTATATATTTGGGGTTGGATTATTTATAATCTCACCGGTTAATCCAATACTTAAGGAATAGTTTCCCTCTAAACTAGTTGAAGTTGTTACTTTCAAGTACCATTTACCAGTACTATCAATCGTATGCATAATTGATTCGGTTGTTGAAATAGTAGCACTTGAATTTACCTGTAATCTTTGACTATCATATAGAAAGAGATCAAAATCATTTGTACCTGCATCCATTAAAATTGAGACGATATCACCATTAACTAACTGAATTGAATACATATCTGCATCATCACCTGCAGTTTGGTTTAATCCGGAGGTATATGTACCTGAGGTAATTTGGAGTGAATTATCAAATATTGCACCGGCATCACCTCCAGATCCAGCATCATTAGATATTGAACTTATCAATATCGGATTACTTGGATTATCTAGTTTATTATTACCTGTAGTTTGATCTAAATTTATAGTACCCTTAATATTCTTTGTAACTTCGTCAATATTATTTGAAATATTATCCTCTGGGTAATTAGACATATAACTATTTACGTCAACGGTATTTAAATCGACATCATCATTCGAGATATTAAAATTATAATTAGAAATTAAGAATAAAATAATAAGAAACAACGAGTAACAGGTATTTCTTTTTATTTGAAATATCATATGTTTTCTTTAAAAGTAATGTATTTAAATATATCTTAAATAATAAGGCAAATAGAGTTATTTAAGACCATTACAAAAATATATTGATCGAATATTCAAAGAATATTCAGTATTAGTCAATTTGATAAATTTAGCTAAATGGTGCGATTATTGAGATATTTCTTTATGATGTAGAATTACAGATGAATTTTCATATGTTGCATTTTTTGATTGATTTGAAATTGATGTATGTAATGGAAATTGAATAGTTACTTTTGTTCCTACACCATATTCACTGTAGAGATTTATTAATCCATGATGATTTTGTATTATTCGTTGAATTATCGACAAACCAAGCCCAGTTCCTTTTAAATATGATTTAGTAGTATAAAATGGTTCAAAAATTTTTGATATATCTTCTTCTTTAATACCTATTCCATTATCACCTACAGATAGATATAGGAAATCTTTCGTTGAATTTAATTTAATATCTATATTTTTAAATTTTTGATTTTCCAGAGCATCTATACTATTTTGAAGTAGATTTATCAAAACCTGAATAATTTGTTCTTGATTGCCAAGTATACTCGTATGTTTTGCCTGTAAATGAAAATCAATATTAATATTTGATATATGGGTTTGATGATCTACTAATGCTATGACTTCATCAATTATACTCTTTACATTTAATTTTTTAAATTCAATTCCAGATGTATTTCTTCCAAAATTTTTAAGATCTGTTATAATTTGAATTGCTCTATTTACCTGCTTATTAATTAAATCAAATGGTGATCGTAAATCAGCATTCACTTTATTTTCTTCTTCAAGTAAAAATAATTGATTGATAATGTATTGCAGAGGCTGACTTAACTCATGAGCAACATTTAATGCCATCGTCCCCATGGAAATTAATTTTTCATCTTGAATTGTTTTTTCTCTTGATTCAATTAATTGTTTGTTAATTTCCATTAATTCTATATTTAACTCACGTAATTGATTTTGTATTAATACTTTTTCAGTAATATCACTTCCAAGACCAACTATTCCTATAGGACTATTTTCCTCATCATAAATCAATGAAAAACGTACTTCAACGAATTTAATTTCATTTTTATTGGTTCTTGCTTCTATGATCTTTATTAAATTATCAATTTCAAGTAGAGGTTTTGTAATATTGATTTCTCTAAATTTCCTTGGTTCTATTAAATTATATATTATTTCGATATTTTTGCTATAAACTTCATTAAATTGGTAACCATATAATCTTTCTGCTCCTTTGTTCCATATTACTATATTTCCCTGCAAATCGGTTACCGTCATAGCAATATTTAATTTATTGATTAACTTTGTCTGATCTAAAATTTTAGATCGAATATATTGGAAATGATGCAATAATTAACCTCTGAACATAATGAAAATATTATATCTGCTTTTAAGCCTTTCTTAACAGATAAATAGTCCAAAATTGGAAATTATATTCTCATTTTATGAGATTGCAAAATAATAAATCATATCAATCGATAATTTGTTCAATAAATATAAAATAAATTGTATTTTATTTGATTAGTTAATTTACAAAATAATAACTTGGAGAAGAAATAATTTATAAATAAAACTAATTTATAAATAAATATCCCGTTAATTGATAAATCAATAATAATAAAGGAACTACTAGAGTATATCACTCAACAACCATAAGCCAGATAAAATTAATATAATCCCTAGTAATACTGAAACATACTTATTGAATTGATGGATTTTACCAATAGTTTCTCCTCCAATGTTTGGCATAAAAAAGCCAATTAAAAGAAAAGGTAATCCAATACCAATTCCAAATGCCAATACTAATAGAAACTGATCTAAGAATGATTTACCAATCAGACCTCCCCAAATATAAATAAAAAATCCACTTGCACACGGTGCAGCGATTAATGCAAAAACTAATCCCAGCATGAATCCCATAATAAAAGGATTAGAAATCTCTGTATCTCCATCCAATATTTTCTGAAATTTATTAGGGAGCTTGATTTTATAGATTAGAGAGGGTGTTTTTATGAGTAAAATACCTGCAATAATTAGTATGGTTGATTGGATAATTGCAAATTTAGAATAATTATTTAACAGAAACATGCCAATTAGATTTGTTACTGATCCAATAATTAAGAATATAACTAATATTCCAGTAATCAAACCAAGAGAAGAGGTAATGGAATTTTTTCTTGATTGATTTGATTTAACAGAATAAGCAACAAAAGTTGGTAATACTGGAAAAAGACAGGGTGAAAATGTTACCAGCATTCCAAACAGGAAGTTAAGAGTTAGATTAATAGTTGATATCATATTATCACAGTTATTTAGTTTCATGTATTAGGAAATCTACTATATCTTTAGCTTCATTAACTTCCCAATCAATATTATTGTATAGTTTTCGTAGTCCTCCATCTCCATCAACAATATAAACTATTTTTTCATGGATATATTGAATTCCGTCAGGAATACTAGTATCATTATGTTCCGGATCAATCAAGAAGGTATAATTCCAATCTTGAACTACTTGTTTGGTTTGATTTTCATTACCTAGCAAAAATACCCAATTATCATTATCTAGTGTAAGACTCTGTTGAAATTCTGATAAATCATTCATGGTATCTTGAATATAATCAAAATCAATGGTAATGAAAGTTATCTTCTCATAATACGATTTTCTTTTCAGTTCTCTATTTAATTGATCTAATTTATCCATTAATTGTGGACATTCAACAGTGCATTTGGTGTAAGTAAATGTTACAATTCTAACCTTTCCAGCATCTTGACTGAATGAATATGAATTACCTGTTGTCGAGGGTAGGGTAAAATCAGATGTTTCATACATAATTGGTAATTCATCAATAGGATTTTGATTAAATGTTACAATTAGTACAAGTATAATCATTACTGAAATTAGAACTATTTTGGATATTCTGCTTACTAATTCATCTTTCATTTTACCCTCACCAAAAATATTCAAGAGACTACGTTCATAAAATTATTCTTGCCATAATTTATATAATTTATTTAATAGTTGACTAAATATAATAGTTATTTTCAGAATATTTATCAATTTATTATTGGAATCTAATCTGTGCGATATGTTTTTCCTACATCTATTGTATTAATCCTATTATTTTCATCAAACAATGTTAGTGGATATAATATTAGATATGACTACTTTTCAGTGGATCATAATGAATATAGGAATTATAACGTATTTTCAGATAAGATCTTAATCGTAGATGCATTTGCTACTTGGTGTGAATCATGTGAGTCTCAAATTTATTATAATTATGAAGTAGATCAATATTTTGGAGATAATGTGACTATGTTATCACTGAGTGTCTCTCCTGCGAGTGATGATGTAGATGCAATTAATCAATTTATTGTTGATATGGAAAATATCCATGATATCTCTATAGATTGGGAATTTGGTATAGATGATGAGTTTGATTTTCGTACGGAATTTAAAGTAGAAAGTCTACCTAGTACATATTTATTTGATTCTGATGGAATACTAGTGAAAACATGGGCTGGTTTAACAACTAGTGAAGAAATAATCAGAGTAATTGATGAAGATGGCACATTTAATACTGAATCACCATTGGATTTGTTAATAGATCAAATTAAATATAATTTAGCCTTCCAATTGACTATTGTATTTTTAATATTAGTTGCAATTCTCCAAATATCTAAAAAATATTTAATCCATAATAATCCAACAGATTAAACAAGTGCTAGATAAACTAACAGATTATTAATACAACCTCAATCGTAATCTTATCGATTTATCCTATCTTAAATTTTAGATTATTTCTAAATATCCAATTATCAATTATTTTTATAACAAAATCTAAAGAAATAATAAAATTTTACAAAAATTTAGTAACTCTCTTTATTTATAAAAAAATTATCAATACCAAAACAACATTTGTTATTTATTATTATCTTTGAAAAAAACTATGCAATCCTCCCTGATATAGTTAAACAAAAATGTTTCTATAGCTGATTGGGAGTTTAAACCACCACTTCATCCTAACTGCAGGTGTACTGTTTTGAGTACTGTTGCAGAGGAATACGGATTAGATAATTTAGATAATCTAGAAGAAGGTAAGTCAATTGGAATTGATAATTGGTTTCCCAGCAAGAAACAAGCAGAGATTGAGTTACGATATGACAATTCTCTGGTAAAAATATTCCATGATAGAGAGGATAAAACAGTTAGAGAGATTGCAGTTGAATTTGATAATATTGTAAGCTTCCAGACAATAGGAAAA
>JAOUKW010000252.1 GCA_029882335.1 Candidatus Heimdallarchaeota archaeon
TCATTAGATCACTCAATTTTTATTAACCTCATAAATATGATCTCACCAATTACTATTCGATTTTGGAGAAATAATAGTTCAGTTATACTTGGAAGGGGTCAATCACTACATGAAGAGGTAAATTTAGAGTATTGTAAAAGTAACAATATTGAAATTACGAGAAGAATTTCCGGTGGTGGTTGTGTTTATCAGGATTTAGGAAATTATAATTGTAGTCTATATTTTCCAATAAAATTAATAAATGGTGATTTACAAACGATTGGGTCTATTTTATCATCATTAATCATAGATAGTTTTCCAAATTCAAATGACTTTAATATTATTGGATCAACAAATATTCTTTTCCGAAACCAAAAAATATCAGGTGCAGCAACTTATATTTCTAAAGGTTGGATACTGCACCATTTTACAATGTTAATCAATGCGAATTTAGATCATCTAGAGAACTCATTATTGGTCAAAGACAACATTAAAAGTGAGAGGAGAAGAAGTAAATACTTACCCACAACAAACTTATTATTAGATTATAATGCTTGGAAATATAAATTTATTCAGAAAGTCTCTTCAAAGTTAGGCATTAAATTTAGTGAAAATACATTACAAGAGGAGGAACTAGAATTATCGGAATTACTCTATCATCAGATATATACAGATAAAAATTGGATCAACAGAGGGAAGAGAAATCAAATTCAATTTAGAACCGATAAATATTAATCATTTTTTTCGTCTGTTAGCAACATGAATAGCTTTACCTTCACTTGATTCTGCTGCCTCCATTAACATTTCTGGTAGTGTGGGATGGGGATGCATGGTAAAACCAAGATCCTCTGCAGTAGCACCCATTTCAAGTGCAAGTGCAGCTTCTGAAATTAAATCAGATACATGTGGACCAACCATTTCTACACCTAATACCACTCCATCCTTTGCGTCTGTAATTATTTTAACAAATCCTTCAGATTCTAATTGAGTTAAAGAACGACCTGATGCTGCAAAGGAAGCCATTCCAACATGAGTTTGATAACCAAGTTCTTTTGCAATAGATTCAGTCATACCTGCTGTAGCAATTTCGGGGTCAGTAAAAATGGCACTAGGAACTGCTTTGAAATCGTATTCAGAAGGAAGTCCAGCAATTACTTCTGCTGCGATAATACCTTGTTTTGTGGCTTTATGAGCAAGAAATGGAACACCAGTACAATCGCCTATCGCATAAATTCCATTAATATTTGTCTTTTGGAATTTATCGGTCATGATATAACCACCTTTGTCAGTTTTTACTCCAATTTTACTTAATCCGAGTTTATCGGTAGTTGCTTTCTTACCAATTGATAATAGTATTTTATCAAATTTAGCCTCTATTATTCCACTTTTTGTTTCTATTTCCAATAAATTTTCTTTTTTCCCGATTTTAACAGCTTTTGCCTTTGCTTCTTTATATATTTCAACACCAAGTGTTTTTAATCTCTTTTCTACAACATTCACTAACCGTTTATCAACACCAGTCATCAATTGTGGCATCAGTTCAACAATGGTTACTTTAGCACCTAATTTAGCCCAAACAGTACCTAACTCTAGTCCGATAATACCACCACCTACACAAATAAGATGATTTGGTACCTCTTCTAGTTCTAATACTCCTTTTGCAGATAAAATGATTTTCTCATCTATTTCAAATCCAGGTAAAGAAATAAATGTAGACCCTGTTGCGATTATAACATCCTTACATTTGATAGTTTCTTTATTTCCATCATTATGGACAACTTCAACTTCATTTGATTTAATAAAAGAAGCAGTTCCAAAAACAATTTTTACCTTATGCGATTTAAGTAGAGCATTGATACCATCAATCATTTTATTCTGAATACTTTGTTTCCATGTTTGCATTTTTTGGATATCTATTGATTGTGAACTGACATGTATTCCCATAATCTCAGATTTATGAGAAATTTTATGATACAAATCAGAAGCAGATATCAGTGCTTTAGAGGGTATACAACCCCAGTTTAAACATTCACCACCAATAGTCCCCTTATCAACAATTATCACAGATTTACCTAATTGAGCGGCTCTTATTGCAGCAGGATAGCCACCGGGACCTGCACCAATTACTAATACATCAACACTATTCATTCGATCACCATATTACTGAGTATCTATCCATAATAAGGATGGATTCTCCATATACTTAATTAATTCGTTAATAAACCTGGCACCCACTGCACCATCTACAATTCTATGATCCAAGGATAGAGATAAATACATAATTGGGCGTATTGCTATTTCCGGTTTGCCATATTTTTCTATGACCACAGGTCTTAATTTTGATTTCATTAGACCTAATATCGATACTTCTGGAAATTTAATTATTGGAGTTGCCATCACTCCACCAATATTTCCAATAGATGTGATAGTAAAAGTCCCTCCAGAAATATCTTGCATTTTTAATTTTCCAGTACGTGCATTATTTGCAAGTCGACCAATATCCTCGGCAATTTGCCAAATTGATTTTTGATCCACATTTTTCACTACAGGTACTACCAAACCATCAGCAGTATCAACAGAAATTCCGATATTATAATAATTTTTCAATATTATTTCATTTGTTGATTCATCTAGACTTGAATTTAGTAGTGGAAATTTTTTTAGTGCAGGAATAAGACATTTCATAACTAAAGCGACGTAGGTAATTTTTATCCCTTTTTCTTCCATCAGTGGCTTTAATTGTCTTCGCAAATCATCAAGTGAACTCATATCAACTTCTTCAAAATATGTATAATGTGCAGCCATATCTTTTGATTGTCTCATTGAATTTGCAATGGTTTTTCTAGTTCCTTTTAATGCAATTCTATGTTCAGTACCTTTAAACACAAATTCATTTGTAGCAGATGAAGTAGAAACTTGTGAATGACTAAGATCTGAAGCAAGAATTCTCCCTGCAGGTCCAGAACCACGTATTTGCCTCAAATCAATCCCCTGTTCTCTTGCCCTTCTTCTCACAGCAGGGGCAGCTAAAACTCTTTCATTAATTACTTCAGTTGAACTTTCAACTTGAGTTTTACGAGTTCTAGCAATAAAAGGTTTTGATGGTTTAAATAATGAAGGATCTTCCTCTTGTTGTTTTGATTCTGTACTAACGATCTCACCTTTAGTTTCTCCTTTATCAGTATCAATTGTAATTAAGATATCTCCAACATGGATTACTTCACCAATTGTAACTTTTATAGATTTAATCACCCCTGCTACTGGCGAGGTAATATCTGTTGTTACTTTTTCAGTATGAATTTCAAATAATTGTTCCTCAATTTTTATTTTTTGTCCTTCTTTGACGTAGATTTCTAAAACTTCACCTTCATGAACACCTTCACCTACATCAGCAAATTTTAACTCAAAAACCATAATATCACCTAATAATTATACACGTACCTAATTGAATCCAATACCCTCTCTGGTGTTGGCATGTAATCGTGTTCCAAGACAAAAGGAAAGGGTACATCATAACCTGCAACTCGTATTATCGGTGCTTCCATATATTCAATCCATCTCTCAGCAACAAGTGCAGATAATTCAGCTCCAAATCCCGCGGTTTTTGGTGCTTCAGTAACACTAATTACACGACCAGTCTTTTTAACAGATTCTTCAATAGTATCAATATCAAGTGGATATATTGTACGTAGATCGATTACTTCACAATCTATTCCTTCTTCACTTGCTAGGTCTGCAGCGTCCATTGTTATATGAAGCATAGCACCATAGGAAATGAGAGTAACATCTTTTCCCTCTCTTGTAATTGCTGCACTTTCAAGAGGTACGGTGTAATCATCTTCAGGAACTTCTTCTTTGAATGCTCTATAGATTCGTTTTGGTTCCATAAATATAACGGGATCATTAGATCTAATTGCAGATATCAATAACCCTTTAGCATCATATGGATTACTTGGAACTACTACTTTCAAACCGGGAGTATGAGCGAATAGTGATTCTGGAGATTGTGAATGATAGTGAGCTCCTCTGACTCCTCCTCCATATGGTGATCTGATAACAACAGGACAAGTAAATTGCCCTCCACTTCGATATCTGAATTTTGCCAGTTCAGATAAAATTTGATCAAATGCTGGAAAAATAAAGTCAATAAATTGAATTTCAGGGACAGCTTTTATTCCATATAGACTCATACCAACTGCAAATCCGATAATACCACTCTCATTTAATGGGGTATCTAGTACTCTTTCAGGACCAAATTTATCATATAAACCCTGAGTAGCCCGGAATACACCTCCGTTTTTTCCAATATCCTCACCTAAAATGATAACATCCTTGTCTCTATCCATTTCTTGTTCTAAAGCATATTTAATTGCATCAACGATATTTAATTCTACCATATTATCACCTATTTGAATACTTTTTTACCTCTTCTAGCTGTTCTTTCAGATGCCAAGGTAATGTTTCATAAACATCATCAAACATGGTTTCTATTGAAGGAAGAGGTCTTTTACTTGCTTGATCGATCAATTCGTTAATTAAATTGTCATAATGATCCCACATTTCCTTATCTTGGTCTTCTGTGAGAATACCTTTTTTGATTAAGTATTTCTTGAAACGTACAATCGGATCTTTATTTTTCCAATTTTCCACATCACTGTCCTCTCGATATCTTGAAGGATCATCTGAAGATGTATGCGGACCCAATCTATAAGTTAACGCCTCAATAAATGTTGGACCTTCTCCATTTCTAGCACGTTCAACTGCTTCCTTTGCTACTTGATACATAGCTAAAATATCATTACCATCTACTTGGATCCCATGTATCCCATATCCGATTGCTTTATCAACTATTTTTTCAGCTGCTGTTTGTTGATGTAGTGGAACAGAAATTGCCCATTGGTTATTCATACAAACAAATAATGTAGGAGTCTTGAAAACAGCTCCAAAATTCATACCTGAATGAAAATCATTAGACGATGTGGCACCATCACCAAAGAATACGGCGACTACATTTCCGTCTTTTTTGTATTTACTGGCATACGCAGTACCCGCAGCTTGAACAATTTGAGTACCAATTGGGGCTGAAGGATTAACAAAATTAATATTTTTTTCTCCAAATAAACCTGGTAATCTTCTACCTTTTTGAGTATCTAGATCATTAGCAAATAAATGATGAATAATATCTTCTAATGGCAATCCTCGTAATAATGCAGCTCCATGTTCTCTATATGCAGGATATACCCAATCGTCACTACCAAGTGCAGCAGCGATTCCAATATGACCTTCTTGTCCTGTTGTAAAAATATGAAATCCAACTCTACCTTGTCTTTGTAATCGTATTCCCTTTGTATCAAGAGTTCTAATCTGCACCATAATTTCATACCAATGTAATAGTTCATCATTTGGTATTATTGGTTCTTCTGTGTTTTTAGCAATGCTACCATCTAAATTTAGAATTTTCCTCATACTCTCACATTATACTATATAATTTCACTTAAATTTTTAATAAATAAAATGATTACAATACTAACCAAAATTTTTGACTTATACAAAATTAAACAAATTTGATTATCCTCTAAAAACTTATCTTCATAGTACATTTTTATTATTCTTAACTGCAATAATTATATAATTATTAATTCTTACTATAATATAAGGAGCTTTTTTATTGATTAAAGATGAAGATGAGTTTGGTATTAAGCAGTTTTTTGAGATTAAAAGTAATTTTACTAAAGATAAATCACCAGAGGGAGAATATGAAGCAAAAAGATTATCAGAGGCTAGATTATCACTTTTCCTAGACATGCCATTCTTTGGATGGATACTCGGTTATTTAGAGATATATCCAATAACGGATGACAATATTCCTACCTATGCAGCAGATACAAGAAGAATCTACATAAATACTGAATTTATTCAAACCAAAACCAAGAAACAATTGAAAGGAATCCTTATGCATTTAGTAACCCATCTCATTTTAAAACATGGTCACCGTCAACTATCAAAAAACAGAAACATATGGGCAATTTCTACAGAAGTAAATACTAGATTAGTTGTTAAAGAGGCTAAAGTATCAAATGCTAACTGGGAGAT
>JAOUKW010000644.1 GCA_029882335.1 Candidatus Heimdallarchaeota archaeon
ATGAGATATAGCCTTATTTGAATTGCTAGAATAAATTTGAATAATAGTATGACATTTCAAAGTATAGTTATTGTATTTATTTTACAATATTTTATCAAGGATACACATTTAAATTTAGTAAACCATTATTATTATTGTATAATATTTATCTCTTAACCTCTATTACAAAATTTAATTATTTGTTATTCGTAGGTGTTGTCTTCTATCGGAAGTACATTAAATCCAACAGTCGTAAATTGATTCGAGAGCGATATGTCAATTATTGTGGTTCACGGTGGTGCTGGTAGAGTAAGCGATCAGAATCGACGATCTCTTGCATTAGAAGGTGTAAAAGAGGCTGTACAAATTGGATGGGATATATTAAATAAAGGAGGATCTGCTGTAGATGCTGTTGAAGCAGCAGTAGTCTCTATGGAAAATAATCCTAATTTCAATGCTGGTCTTGGGTCTGTTGTAACCCGAGATAAAACAATAGAAATGGATGCTTTAATAATGGATGGTTCAACCCGAGAGATTGGGGGTGTAATTGGGATTTCCAGGGTGAAAAATCCAATTACATTATCACGTCATATTCTTGATAAAGAGACTCATGTTCTTTTTTTTGGAGAGCATGCAGAAAAACTATGGGAAAAATATGGTTTCCAATTGATAAATCCTGATGAGTTGTTTACGGATAGAATATTACAAAGATATGAAAATTTCATGAAAGATCAAGAAATGGAAGTGGATGATCCTGAGGGTAGAAAATACGGTACTGTAGGTGCTGTTGCTTTGGATGCTAATGGAAACTTAGCTGCAGCAACTTCAACTGGTGGTGTGCTCGGTAAAATGACTGGTAGGGTTGGTGATACTCCTATTATTGGTGCTGGAACATATGCAGATGAAGATGTAGCAGTATCAGCAACAGGGATTGGTGAATATATAATTAAAGGAATGATGGGTATTAACGTAAAAATATTTTCACAAACGAATTCATTCACTAATGCTTGTGATAAAGCATTGAGTCACTTTAAAGGTGCTATTGGTAAAGCAGGTTTAATTGCTGTGAACAATAAAGGTGAGTGGAGTGCCAGAAAAACTACGCAAGATTTAATTTTTGCGAAATTAGATGATTCTGGTTTAGAGGTATTTGATGTTTGACAATATCCTTTGAGCAATTGAAATTAGTATTAATGATACTCTCTACTAGATATGGATATTGTTATTGATATTTTTTGTATTTGGCATGATAATTTTTGTATATACATCAATTTGTGACTCAATTTTCAATTCAGTAGTTTTTAACTAAAATTACAATAGTTCAAAATCTAGCAATTACTTATATGTTAATGCTAGAAGAACTAGGTCACACCCTATATTGAATAGAATGACTGAAGGCTCAATTATCTAATATAGATCAATGAGAAGTTCTAATCTCCAATGGAGATAAGTTAGTAATCAAAGTTAAATTACAATAACTTTGTGAGTGATCTGCTAATGTTAAATAACACGGAAATCCTGACTTCGATGAAACCTAATGGGTTG
>JAOUKW010000645.1 GCA_029882335.1 Candidatus Heimdallarchaeota archaeon
ATTAGGTTGTTATTATGATGCAAAACAAGATATGAGATTAACATATCTTAAGGATGGTTTAGAAAAAGGATTAACAGCCTTTACCGAAACAAAAGCAGAGAAAATTAGTTATACAAATAAAGATAAACAGGTAATACATGCAAGGATCAGCCAACAAAGAGTGGGAAAAAGTGACATATCACTAAAAATCAATACCAAAAGAACAGTAGTATCAGCAAGCTCGATATTTACTCCTTTAATTTTACAAAAATCAGGACTATCGAAAGGAGGAAATGTTGGCAAATATTTACATGTTCACCCAACAGTTGGGACTATAGGAATTTTTGATGATTCAAAATCACCAATGTATGGAACACCTCAAACAATAGTTAGTAAAGAATCATTTAAAACCAATACTTATGGATATTGGCAAGAAATTCCAGATTTAGAACCATTTTTACTCGGAGTGAATGCACCATTTTTTGGGGAAAAACGGAGGGAATTCATGAAAAATTCAGATAGGACAGTTACAATTATAACCCTGATTAGAGATGGAAAGAACAAAAAATCTAATGGAGAAATTAGCTGGAGGAGGGGATTTAATTCTCAAAATGGAATAATCTCTTTAAAACCTCTACCCTCTATAAGATATAAATTAAGTATGGAGGATCGTAATACTCTCATTGAAGGTCAAATAAATGCAGCAAAAATACTGCTTTCTACTGATGCAAAAGAAGTAATTACTCTACATAATGACCCAATTATAGTGAATACTCCAAATGATCTTGATAAAATAAAAATGGGGAATTATAATCCGAACTTTGTATCTATGTTTTCTGCTCATCCATTGAGCACTGCAAGAATGGGAAAAAATAAGCAACTTTCAGTTATTAATGAAACCATGGAAATGCATCACTTTCCAGGAGTATTCGTCATGGATGGATCATCAATACCAACGGCCTTAGGTGTAAATCCAATGATAACAATTTTATCATGCGTTTCAAAGGCAATAGAACTAGGAAATATTAATTTATAGACAATTAACTTTCAATAATTTTTGCTTTGCCTTGTTCAAATTGTAAATCAACAAATCCTTCATCCATTAAGGCTTGCAAACATCCTTGAATAGATACTTGATAAAGGTAATATTGAATTATTCCTCTGTTTTCAATTATATTATTTAATTCAAGAGAATTGATCATCTTTGGGACAAATAATTCTAAATCCAAGCTCTTTCCAATTACTGCTTTAGCCTGTTCAATTATATCTTTAAAATGTTGCAGAGTTGAGTTTAATACATCAATAGCGTCCTTTTTAGATTCTAAAATAGGTCCATGTCCGGGAACCATGACTTCAAAATCAATTTGTTTTAATGTTTCCAATGAATGTATTGCTGTAAGTGGATCAATTACAAATAATAATTGATATTTTTCGATAGTTTCTTGTGTAAATGCAGCATCACCAGAAAATAATATTTTATCTTTTAGAAAAGCTGAATGATCTATTGTATGACCTGGACAATTTACGATTTCCCCAAATGTTA
>JAOUKW010000253.1 GCA_029882335.1 Candidatus Heimdallarchaeota archaeon
GCTGGAAAAACAAATATTGACAACCAAAAAAACATACTTCTGAATAGCCTTATTCTGAATTCTCTATCATCAAAATAATATGAATATAAAATTAGCAATATAGTGTCTATCAACCTAATTAATGCAGGAAAACAAATTAATAAAATTGGTATTGATATTTTTATTTTTGTTGATTTTTGGTGAGGATTCATAGTCAATTTATTAAAAAAAATTCAATTATTTTTACTTATCTATCTAAGAGATTAAATATACAATATTTCCATCTGTCAACTTCAGTAGTTTTTTCTAATTTTTGGAATATATTACCCCTACTTCCCTTTTTTTAAACCACCTCCTTAATCATTCTAGCTATCCTCATATTAATTGGGGTAATGCATATCGCCCCAATTCTTCTAAAAACATAGGATTGAATTCCTTCTGACGTATTTTGTTTTGAATAATACCAAAAGATTCATAGATATATCTCATTAATTCCCATATCAATTCTAAAAAGTGGGCAAGTGTCCACATAATCCATCGTAGCTGGATTTTGCTGCTACTCGTTCGGATCTTAACAGTTCTTGCATGACGATAGGTATTTTCTATACGAAATTGTTTTCTATAAATTGTTTTAGCTTTCTCAACAGAATATCGATAACGACGACTTCCTAATAGAATAATAAACTGAAGTTTACTATTTTTCCCTCTTTTGGAAAATAAATATCGCTCAACAGGATATTTGTTCTTACCCGTTATATAAGCAAAATTAGAGCCAACCTTACCCGGATATCTCTTTTTCTTGGATACTCTACCTCGAACAAGGAAATTAATTTTCTGATCATCTAAAAACTCCAAGAGGTCTGCATCGTTAAAACCTCCATCCATCAGCAGACAATCAATCCTCATGGGAAGATTGATTTGATTAAGAAGTCGTTTTATAACCTCGATACGTCCCTGTTCAAGGTGATTGATAACAAAACCAATGGTCAGGGGATAAATCCATTTTTTATTTGAAGAAACAATGGAAAGCGTTGTGAAACGAAATGCATTCCTCTTTTTCTGGACTGAATACACTGTTAGTCGCTTATCTCCATCATAAAGATGTTTACCATAATACTCTTCATTATGAAGGTCAATAGCCAACATTACTCTTGGTATTTTTTTTTTTTGAACATTTGATGGTGCTTTACCTGGTTCTGAAATAATTCTGCAATTAACATCTCAATTTCATCTCTGGACTTGTAGCAATGACTTTTTGCCAACATAACCATCACCGTATCTGGCGATGGATATTTATCATTAGAACTACAAATATCCTCCACAGAAGATTTCTTCAAGTCTACATCCAAAAGAATTCTCAAGAGTAAATCTGACTGATAATAAGTTGAAGAATTGATCCACACTTGGCTTTCAGCCAAGGCACGATCAACAAAGTTTTTGACTGGTACAATAGATTTCAAATTAGTATTTTGGCTTGATGTCATAGTTATAGCAACTTTCAGCTAAAATACTCGTTTTGAACCTTTTGATTTCTTGTCAGATTTGTGTATTATTTAATTATTTAGTTAATCATCTAAGCATTCGCTACTACTGATATTAAATTTTCAGTGTGATTTCATTTTATTAGACAAAAGTAACTATTGCAATTAGGATAGATCTTAAATTGATTAAAAAGACACATTAACGGACAATTTGTCATTTCTATTTCAAGTTGACAGGTGAGTTATCCCACCACCGATTTTGTCATTATATCGTTTTTGTTAACTTATATAAAAGAATTGTTAACTTAGATATATTGTTAGAAAAATATTTATAACCAAATTATATCTGGTGTACGTTATGGTAAGAATGATACCAAAAGCATATAATATGATCTATTTGAAGGATCCCCCATATGAGGATACCAAGATTGATCCTGAAAAAGATTATCGGATTCGTAAGTTTGGTCTAAATGCCTTGGGGATTGAATATGATCCTGAATTAGGACTTTTAGAATTATTAAAAACTAATCAGCATATTGATTATGTTGTTGTAAACCATATGACAAAATTAGCCCCTAATATTGCAGAACTGAAAAAATTATTCAAATATGTGGATGAAGGTAATAATAAAAAAGTTTACTTAATAGATGCCTTGAGACCGATTAATCGGACTCCTATGTATCTTACCACAATAATTAATCTCTATAAAAATGATCCTGATTTGGTGAAATGGTTAATTGAAATTAATGAATTATTCAAAGGGAATGATACTCCTGATGTTGGTTCTATAGGGAAATTAGGAGGTCTACCTGGACAATTTTCAATGGGTGGTGAAGATCCACATGCATTACTGATTAGTATAATGGTAAAAACAAACTTGGTTAGTTTTCTAGATAATCCCGAGGAACTGGCAAGAGTGTTAGCATTTGAGATAAATTGTATATCATGGGATGAATTATCATTGGAGGAAAAATATCTGCATCGCAAAATTAGATGGACCGATATTTTGTCTATAATTGATTCTATGGAATTTGGTGGATATGAAGAGATGTTGAAACCTTTTACAAAAGAATTAAATGATTACAGAGAATGGCGTTCTATGTTAGACGAAGATGTGTATTTTGACAATCATTATACTGATTGATAATGATTTATTACCACATTAACACATTATGTCATTTATTTTTCATGTTAACTAATGCAATTGTTCATGATGTCATATGATAACTAATAATAAAATTATACTGATTACTCCTTTTCTGCAATAACTACTAAACAATAAAATGAAATAGTTATTTACTTGATTGAGAGTATTCTTCGTGATTGAAGAGCCTAGTTGAAAAACAACGACTGATAAAATTTAAATAACATATTAAATAATCATTATTATGGGAAAAATAAGATCAATAGAAACAATATTCTTAGTAATTTTGCTAATAGGCACAATGTACCCAGGAATAATTCATAAAACTCATGGTTCATAAACCGATGGAGCTGTAATTAATAAATTTACTTGGAATAATGATGATGTAATTGGGGGGATATTTCAAACAGATAATATGTATTTTAATTCTTGGGACATTAGTAATGGAAAACACTTATCAAAATTAAATCTAAGTGGTTATCTTGAATACGAGGTTGATAGCAGAACTGAGGAGTATTTATTAATAAATGATATGGTAATATTTTGTTTTAGTACTCAAAGATATCCAAGAGATGGAGAAGGTGCGTTAACCGTTGGGCCGACTTCTAACCATTTTTATCTTTTTTCTATCGATTTTTCAGGAAATATTTTTTATACAAATAATTCAACACAAGATTATTCTCCTCAAACATCTACTTGTGAAAATAATATTGAAAATTATAAATCAATTGTATTTGATAGACCTATATATTTTGATGATTATTATACATATGAACCCAATGAAACTAGGAAGTCTTTAATTACTGATATTTACTATGTAGACAATAATAATTTGAGACAACAATATCTGATTTCTAACACCATAGCTCTTGGTTTTTCATATGAACTTGAATTGATAGCTTTATCAAATTTAGGTAAATATTTAATTTATCGTTTAACAGAATATATTTTTGACGAAGGGAATTATAGATATACATTCTCAGGTACTACAATTGGTATTGTCAATTCTTATGAACGAACCAGAGAGGATTTTAAATTTACAGAGATGAATTTAAATGTATATGATTCACTACTTTGGAAAGATGATGATAATATGGTAGTTTCCTATAGTAGTTTAAATGAATTGAAATTTTATAATTCTGATGAATTTACAAATTATGAAAATATAAATCACAATTATAGTATAATCAATGGCAAATGGGTTGGTGAAGTGCCAAAATTTTTGGGATTAAAAAATGGTTTGTACTATATTTTTGATAGCTTAGGTAATGAAGTTGAATTACAGACAAATTACATTGAAGACCCAGTGTGGAGTGAAGATGCAAAATATATCATACAATCTGGAGATAATGTTCATTTGATATATGATACCAATTCTGGTAAATTAATTCAGGAGTTTACAATTGAAAATTCAGTTGCTAAAATAAGTCCTAATAGTAACTATATTGCATTTACAATTAATAATGAAATTCACATATTCGATATTGTTACAAAGGAATTATTGCAGGTTTTAACCTTAGAACTTCCTGAAAATTTTTTATTAAAAATAATCGTTTTTTCAACAATTTACTTAATTTCAATCTTTGGGATAAAACGTTATCGAAAAAGAGGATCAAAAAAGTCATAATACCTTAAATCTCTGATCTTAATTGAGGATGCGACAATTATTATATGACTTTTCTACTAATTATACTTTTCAACATAAAAAGAATTTTATGTCATTTAATATCTATTTATGGATTGATAATGTAATACATTTTTTCAACTTGTTTGAAAACTTGGGTAATTTTGCTAATTCTACTACCTGTTTTGGAGCTGCATAATTTGTCATTGTTGGAAGGAAAAACCCAAATTTCATAAGAAAGTCTCTAAACTGTAAGACTATAAAATATTTCTATCACTAGTAGTCAAATCATTTAATTTATGAAATTTATTTTTACTGTTGACAACACGTACCCCCACATACATTGTGGTAATATTGGATAAGGTGTCATATTCAAGTCTTTAATTTCATAATTTTGGAGGTCCTTCTAGGATTTTTTCTCTCATTATCTCAATTGATCCTTTCCTAGGTGAGATGCTAAATAATACCCAAGTTACCCCTATTTCATTAAAACTGGATAATAAGTTTTTATTGTCCATCTCTGATGTTTCTAATTGTATGATTAATTCACCCTTTTTATCTGAATGTTTTATTCTTTCATGATTCACAAAAGAAGTTAATTCTCGCAATTCTTCAATGGTCAAAGCCTCAGGCCATTGTTTGGATATTGGCATCATACCATCCCATTTTGCACCACGAATAAACGGCTTATTGCCAGGCCACCTACCACCAATAAGTATCGGTATTCTTGGTTGTTGAATTGGCACAGGCAATAACCTCACATCCTTTAATTGATAATGGTTACCATCATAATCGAAAATCTCTCCCTTCCAACAAAGATCAACTATCTCTAAAGCCTCATCCAATTTCTCCCCCATATTTTTGTATTCCATTCCAAATGATGTAAAATCAGATGGGGGTGCACCTATACCTACTCCTAGAATAATTCTACCACCAGATAGGACATCAAGAGTAGCCAATTCTTTTGCGAGTTGCCAAGGTTGTCTTCTTGCGACAGGAGTTATACAACTCCCTATCATAATTGTCTTTGTATTACTTGCAATTGCAGCCATCATAATATTTGCATCTAACCAAGGATTTGATCCTCCATGCATAATATGATCTGGAACAAATACACCATCCCATCCTGAATTTTCAGCTAATTTTGCAAATTCTACTACCTGTATTGGATCTGCATATTTTCCCATTGTTGGAATAAAAATTCCAAATTTCATAAAGGGTTCTTCATATAGTAAAACTATAAAGTATTTCTATAGCAATATAACAAATCGTGTGATTTATACCATTTATTTTTAATGTTGACACAATTGTATTTAAAAATAGAGTGCAATTTAGACTTATGTCATTTATTATTCATATAGTCTATTTTTGATTTTTGTGTTCTTATTCCACAAATAGTATGATACCAATAGAGTTATTCAGAAATTATTTGAGGTTTGAATCTATCGGCTTAACGTTAATCCTTACAAATTAACGCTCTAAGAGATATGCAATTGCCTTGATCTCTATAGGTGAAGCCACACCTTCTCTCTCAAACCGTGGGAGGCTTGGAGACTTTTTTTGCAGGAGTGGGTAAGATAACCTTTTCAGGTTGGAACTTATGCATCCTGGAGGCAGGGAAGTGCCTAGAAAGATGCTTTCTCCCGATATTATACGCAGCATTTACATCTGCATTAACGTCTGTACCTTTGTCAAAGAGTGTACCGTTTTGCGTCTGAAATAAACCACGTTTGACTCGACGCCCAAGGTAAGAGCTGGAAGAAGCAATTATCTCGTTATCAAAGAAGCTACACTTGGAAGTGTATGAC
>JAOUKW010000254.1 GCA_029882335.1 Candidatus Heimdallarchaeota archaeon
CGATTATATTAACAATTATTGCTGGAAATATAAGAGCAAATTATGAAGAAAGATTATTGACTGAAGAATATGGAAAAGAATACGAGACATATAGGAAGAGTACTGGTAAATTTATACCTTATTTCAGAAAATTTTATAATTAAATTTATTTATTTGGATAATAATTATGTAATCTTATTTTCTAATATTATAAATAAACGAATCTTAGTCATAGCGATTGCATAATGAGGAGATGTTGGATAGGGATTTATTTGAAAATACCCGTGAATTGATCCAACACCTAGCAATTTTTCTCAATTAAGATTAATTTTAATTGATTTATTTTATAAAATAATCTAAATTAAGAATGTTTATATTTTTTCCTCAAAACAACAATTGTTGCAAATAATGAGATTAACCATACCATGGGAAAACTTGCCTGTGCATCAGTAAATTCTGTTAAGGTTTGAAAATTATCCTGCGTAATGGTTTGATTATCCTCAATTATAATCGTTATTGGATCTACCGGTATTTCTACTTCAGTATAAATTACATTTGACATTGCCCCTTCACCAATAGTATTTACACCAGTCACTGCATAATAATAGATTCCACCATTGTCTAAGGAATCAACAAAGTATTCATCAGCAGTAGTGTCATATGGTGTCATTCCATCTAAGGTTAATATTGGAACCACATCTCGATAAATATTATAAGATGAAGCACCCATTACTTGATCCCAAGAAATTCCTACATAATTATTTGTTGGGTTAGGAGATGTTAATTGAATAACAGGTGAGTCAGGCATACCTGATAAGGTTCTATAATGAATATCATAATCAGTACCAGTATTTGTAGTATCATACACTTGACTCCAAAATGCATAAACAAAGCCTACATTATCACTAATAATTTCAGTAGTTTGAGGATTAGACCCGGTATCTTGCGAAAGATATTGTCTAGGAGACCATGAAGCCGTATCAAAATTATATTTTTTGTATGCTAAAGAGGTTTGAGCTACTACTTTATCATCACACCACACGACATATACATTATCAAATAAATCTACACTGATTGACAAATCTTTGACATCAGTATCACTTTCTGCAGACAATATTCTTAAACTACTCCATGTAGAAATAGATGGAAAATATTTCGTATAAAAAACATCAAAATCATTACCATTTAAAGAGATATCTGTACAATCTGCCCAAACTAGATGTACAAAATCAAAACTATCAATAGACAATTTTGGATTTGTTGATATGCAAGTACTTAATATAGATATTAATTCTATAGATTCCCAATATGAAGTTAACGCATTAAATTTTCTAAAAAGAATATCTGAATCTACACCACCATAGATACTAGTAGAATCCTCCCAGACAACATATACATTGTTTTGACTATCGACAATTAACTCTGGATTTCTAGATATTCCTGTATTCCCAGATGATACTATAGTCAAATTACTTAAACTATCGGTCAAAGAGTCATATTTTTTGTAGAAGATGTCAGGGTCAGTTCCAGCCCCATATATATCAGTATTATCTGTCCAAGTAATATGTAAATTATCATTGCTATCAATGTCTATCGAAGGATCAGCAGAGTTAGTCGTACTTTCTGTTGATATTACAACAGTATTTCCCCATGATGAAGTTGAATAATCATATTTTCTTAATAAAAGGTCTGATGTTAATGTACCGGTATTAAAATCTTGCCATACGACATAAATATTATTTTGACTATCTACTTTAATTCTAGGGAGATATGAATTCACATTACTTTCAACTGATATTAAAACAGTGTCTCCCCATGATGAAGTTAAATAATCGTATTTTTTATAGAATATGTCTTGATCAATAGGTGTTGAGTAATCAAACCAGACCACATGAACGTTATTATTCCCATCTACATCTGCACTAGGATAAAATGAAGACAGATTATTTTCCGTCGATACAGTTCCTATATTACTCCATACCCAACCAGTAGTATCACTTACAGTTGGATAATATCCACTGTCTGATGATATGGCAAGTACATTATTAGAATTAAATATTAGTACTACCATCAGACCCATTGTAACTATGTTAATAATTTTATTAAATAATAACATTTAATACACCATATTATACATTCTAAATAAATATTTATACTGTCGTATATTTTATCCATATTAATATCAATACTTTATTAATAATTATTACCTATGCTATAAAAAATTAATTTACAACTATTCTTTATTTGAAATATCTAATAAAATAAACCAAATAGATGCAAAATCTAAATCATTAAACCAAAAATTTGCTATATCTATAAAATTTAATGTTTAGAATTGATTCTATGAGTTGGTTTTGATATTTATTTGCGAGAAAATATTTAAAATCAATTTAAAAATAATGTTATTACTTTAAGATTGAAATTTTTGGATCAATAAATATTTAGTTATAATCCTGTTAATAAAGAAAAAATCACTACTTTGCTTTCTTTTTATCTTGTATGTACTAGATCAATTATTGTATTTGATAATATAATGATTTAGAATTTGGTTAAAATATATAGATTGTATATAATTCAAACCACAAATTAAGATGAAATTAGTCTTAATTTATACTCTTAATTTTTATTTACTAATATAATTCCGTTTTCAATAGGTATCAATAAAATCGCTACAAAGAATATTCTCTCATGGTAAACCCAGAGCTTATTACATTATTGACTCTTATTGCAATTATATTTGCAGTTTGGCTCCTTGGTTTTATTATTAAATTATATACTAAACGTCTTAAAATCGCACCTGAGACAGTAAATGGTATTAATCTTTTAATCTTACTTTTTCAAATCGTGATGATTTTGGTCATTGCGTCGATAATATATGAGGTAGATTCATCAGCTATTCTTGGTATGTCTGCCTTATTTGGTACAGCAATTGGATTTGCAATCGCTGTTGTTGTCAGTAACATTGTAGCTGGATTATATTTAATTACAGTTAGACCTTTTGGAATTGGTGATCTCATTAAGTTAAAGGAAACAGAAGGTATTGTATTAGAAATTGGTTTAAATTACACTCGTCTTTTACAATTAGATCAGACAATTGTATCTATTCCTAATAAAAATCTATTAGATACCAATTTAATTAATTGTAGTATTCAGGTGAATGACATTGCAGATAGAGCAAAACAAGGATTTGAAATTGGATTTCAGTCACTGATGGATGAACTATCTGCCATGCAAGAAAAACTTGGGATTCGTGATGTATTTGCAGATGAAATTCTAGGAGGAAAGGAAATTGCGAGATATCCATTTACTCTCCAATTAAAACTAAATGTTATTAATCCTGCAATTTCGATAGGAACAGTAAACACGCGAATAAAAGGTTTGTTTGATAAATGGGAGGACAAATTATCATACCGTCCTCACTTCTTTTATAACAAACATATATTCCGTCAGGATACAACCATAATAATGATTGCAGACCAACCTCAACAGATATTGGATGTATATCCTGAATTTATTGAAGATTTCTACATAACTATTTTTGAGGAGTTACAGATGGAGGTGAAAAACAATTGATAGAAGAAATATTGAATGTAATACAAAAAAGTTGGAAGTTGGTAATGTTTTTTGTATTACTGGTTAGTATCTTTATTTTTCAACGATTCATTCAGTCAACAGTTAAAAAAGCTGCAAATGAAAATAGAATCCCAGCAGATGTGGTTAATGGAATTATCGTATTGATACGATTTGGTTCTGCAATTGGTGTATTATACTCTGCAGTCTACTTTCTTGAATTTGGTGAAAGTGCATCCATCAGTCTTTCATTATTTTTGGGATCAATTGTATCTTTTGCTTCAATGTATACCATTCAAAATTTTGTATCTGGAATTTATATTGTAATAACAAGACCATTTAAGGTAAATGATTTTGTTAAGATTGGTAATTCAGAGGGAGTTGTTACCGAAATATCGTTGAATTATACTTCTATTCTTAATTTTGAAGGTATACTTGAACTTATCCCAAATAAACGAATATTGAATTCTACTTTTATCAATTATGATCAGAAAATAAAGGACCCCAATAAGAAGAATCAGAGACTAGAGTGGACTGAAAAAATCAAATCTACTCTAAATGAAGAGGAAGTAACTCGATATAGTTTTATTTGGGGAGCTCCTCTGATAGATTACAAGGAAATAAAAAGCAAGTTGAATACTGTTTGTGAAAAATATGAATCTATATTTGGTTATAAACCTGAATATTTTCCATTTACGATCAATCATAGACTAGAGTTTTGTTTTGTCCTTAGCTCAAATCAACCAATTACTATCCTTAAGTATAAAACCAATTTTCTAGATGATATTGTTGAGCTATTTCATTAGAATTTTGAAAATGAAATCTATATTTGAAGTATAATTAATTTAGATATAGATTGAGATTGTTTTTTTTTGTATTTGCAGTAAATATAAATAAATTATGATCATATTACTCAATTCAAAATAACTCAAGTTGTTAAATTAAGATAATATCAATCTGAATTCGATTTTTTTTTATGTTTTAAATTACTGATTTTCCTTAAAGTTGATACTTAAATACGAGTTGGTAAATCATAAAGTATGGTTGTAACATTTAATCATGTGGAAATTCCTGTATTGGATTTAAATAAAGCCAAAGAATTCTATGAAACAATATTTAATTGGACTGTAGATCTTGAATCATATCCCAATTATGGTTTTGTCATGTTGGAAAATGATTTTAGTCTTGGTTTTTTTAAAGTAGAAAAGATACCTGAAATAGGCATAAATGTTGTTTTTGGCATAGAAAATATTGATGATACTTTGAAAAATATTAATGATAGTGGTGGTAAGACTCATCGGGATAAATATCATATTGCTCCAGAAGTAGGATATGCAGCCGAATTTTTGGATTGTTTTGGTAATAGACTCGGATTACATTCTCGTAATTGAATTTTCTTACTTCTTGATTATAAGCCTTTAACAAAAATTCCTAATATATCAAATAATAATCATTGGTATCTATTAGATTGTTGTCACTGTTAAGAAGATTCTCAAAATGAGAAAAATAAAAAATATGACCCGTGTGGTAAATTAATTTTAATTATTGAAAAGTTCTGATATTTTAAGAACTAGACAATATTAATTCGGTATAATAATCGAAAGATATTACCAATAAACATCCAATCGCGTTCAGATAATTCATATTTGTAATTCTTATCATTTCATTTACAAAATGTAATGATTTTCGGTGATAGTTTTGAGAGATTCAAATAATTCATTTGGAATAGTGATTGTATCCTCCTTTAAATTATATTTCGCGGATGATATCTTTGCATATTGATTAAATGCTTTCAATCTTCTTCTTGCCTCAAATGTTTCCTTAGATACAATACCTAGAGTTACAAAATCTTCAAATGGTTCAAGTAATAAACAAAGATCCTCATGTATAATGCTTCTTAGTGATCCAGTTCCTGCTACTAATTCATTAACGAATCCTGAAATAGCTGTTATTAATCCTGAAATTAGTGCAGAATCTGATTGTAACTTTTCTGAAATATAGTATTCAAATATTGGTAATCCAACTTTTGACAAAAGTAAGATCCCAAGTTGTTCAAATTCAACTTGTTTATACTTGCCCCCACCACTAGAATTCAACGTTTTTATTTTCTCTTTTAATGAATTAAACAATGACTTCTTTGGCTTATTTAACAGTTTAAACTCTGCTAATCCTGCTAAATCCTCATTTATTGTTTTCATCATCGGTTCAAATTCAAACTTCTCTGCAAGTTTATATGCAATTCTATAATTATTTTCTGCTTCTTGGTAATTGCCTAGATCAATATATAATTCTGATTTTAATCGGAGTCCTTGCATTGAAATCATCGGATTACCTTGTTCATCGCCAAAAAGGATGAATTCATCAACAACTTCATGAAGTATGTTTTTTGCATTTGGATCTTTTTTAGATTTAATCTCTGCCAATTCAAGCTGAATTTGGAATTTTAGTTTCATAGAATCAATAATTGGTTCAACAAATCGA
>JAOUKW010000255.1 GCA_029882335.1 Candidatus Heimdallarchaeota archaeon
TATGATTGCAAATTTTTCATCCATTAATTGTTTTAGATCATTTTCTTCAAAAATTTGCAATATCTGATTTTTACCTAATGGTTTTTCTTTTGTTAGTTTTGATTCAAAAAATTGAGTCTTCAAAGGTAGATTAATTTCAGAAATATTCAATAATTTGCATGACTCACATATATAAAATAGCATTTCCGTTATTACTTATTTGAAAGTATCATTATATATTTCGTTCACTCATCGAGCTAATTCTTGTAATAACCATTCCTTCTATAATACAAATTGGTTGGGAAACTGCTAATTGAGACGCTAATGATAATTTACTTTCAGAAGAAGCATAGATGGTGAATAATTTATCTCCTTCATTAACAAATTCTCCCCTTCTAACGTGAAGAATTAATCCTGCTAATTTATCCTTTGGACAACCTGCTGCTTTTGAAATGCTATTTATTGAATGATTGTCTATTTTTATTACATAACCATCAATAGGGGCGGTGACAGTTAGATTGTAATCACTTACTGGAATCGAATTTGATGTTATATTCGGGTCACCTCCCTGTATTTCTACAATTTCTTTAAACTTAGATAAGGCTTTTCCAGATTCTATATATTCAGTTGCTATTATTGCACCTTTACCAGGTTTTGCCATCCCACCTAATTCAAGTAAGATACCTGCAATATCCGTACTCTTTTCTCTGACATTTTGAGGTCCGTTATTTTCAAGGACAGATAGAGCTTCTTTAATTTCTAGAGCAGGCCCTATGTTATTACCTAGTGGTAAATCACCTATAGTTAATGCAGCTTCGACCTTAATACCCAAAGATCTACACAATCCAATTAATCGATGTGCGAATTCAATTGCTTCTGTACGAGAGGGCATTTTGCTTCCCTCTCCTGTTGGTATATCGAAAACTAAATTTCGTACACCCATTGCAATTTTTGTGGAAACTATCGATGCTAACATTTGATCTTTGGGATCTATACCCAGTTGTCGCTTAACCTCGATCGCAATGTCATCCAAGGGTGATAAATTTAAACCTCCATTCCATACAATCATACCCCTTGATTTTGGTGCTAATTCCATAATTTCTTCTGCAGTAAAACTTACATCACATACTACTTCCATGGTGTCTGCTGTTCCAGAGGGGGATGTAATTGCTCGAGATGATGTTTTTGGAATCAATAACCCTGCTGCAGCAACTATTGGCACTATAATGGGAGTAATCTTGTTTCCTGGAATTCCACCAATGCTATGTTTATCGAATGTTGGTTCTTTAAAATCAAATTGTGTTCCTGCTTCAGCCATTGCTACGGAAAATGATTTTAGTTCATTATCTTCATATCCTCTAAATTGACTAACCAAGGCAAATGTAGCAACTTCAATGCTAGTATATTTTTTATTAGAAATATCATATACTATATTTCTTACTTCTCCTTCATTCCATGGTTGATGGTCTCTAATTTTTCTCTTGATTAAATCATAACTTTGAGGAGTTTTTCTTGCTAGCACTGATATCATAGATTCATCTTTTGCATTCAACCAGCTAGCATCTCTCTCTGACATACCAATAATATCATCCGGTATAATACTCTCCTGAACTACTATTGGTGATGCAACTAATTCTTTTCCTTCATATCTCAAGGTAACTGTTTCTGTATGACGTAACTTCAATCTAGATGCAGTGTTTCTTGTAATCATAACCATAGGCTCAATACTTCTAATATCCAATATTTGAATGGGGATTGTGATTATACTTATTACACCTCTTTTCTCTACAAAACGTAATTTTACTTATTTATAAATAAATGTATTAACTGACTTAGAAAAGCTAAATTCAGTAATCTTTCTATTCTATATTATATGCCATTATAAAAAGCGCTTTTTTACCACTATGAATCCGTAATGCCATACCTAATTCAATAATAATTCCCACTGCTAATGGAAACTCTTCTTTTAGTTTAGAATCATACATCATGGCGACATCTAATGCATTTGAATGTCCAATGAAATATCTGAAAGTGTCTTTTGATGATAATGATTTTAATGCAAGTGAATATATTCTATCTCTACTTTTTGATAAACCTTTAACCTTGTCTATACTTGTTAGTTTTCCTTCTTGCATGGTAAGAATGGGTTTTATTTTTAATAATTTGCCAAATTTATATCGTAATGGAGAAATTCTGCCACTTCTGACTAAATTTTCTAATGTATCGAGAGCTAAATAAGGCTTACACAAATTGCCATAATCTGTAAGTATTTTTGCTATTTCGATTAATTTAACATTTTTGGATAATAAAATTCTAGCCTTTTCAATACAAGCGGTTACTATAACAGATACTCCCATCGTATCTACAACGATAATTTCCATATCATCAAATTCTTCCGATGCTATTCTTGCAGAATTAATTGTTCCTGAAATTTTTGATGATAAATGAATAGATAAAATTCTTGTGTATCCATCTTTCTTAACCTGATGATAGGCATCAATAAAATCCTGTGGTGAGGGTTGGCTGGTGGTTGGAAAATTTTCTTTTGTAACATTATCTATTTTTTGATCAAATTCCTGTATTGACATTGATTTCGAAGTATATGCGATTCCATCAAAAAAAAAATAAGGCTCAACAATATACACGTTTAATTCATTTGCTCTATCTTGTTGTATATCTGAGGTAGAATCAGTAACTATGGCAACTTTATCCACAATTATTAAGTAAATATTTAGCTATTCAATATTTTGATCTATGTAATTACAAAAGTAAGTATTATACTTGAAAGTTACAAGATAATAGTTTACAATTTCTTGACGTTATCTATCGTTTGATTGAAAAGCGATAGGGTTCACATAGAATTATGGCAAGTCTAGTTAAAATCTATCAGGTATCTGGTTTTTATTTAAAAGGAAAAACTAAAATCCCCTTATTTATGGAATGCAGGGGTGTAAAAGAAACAGATGTTTTAGAAAAAGTATATAGTGAAATAGGATCACGTCATAAAGTAAAAAGGGAAAATATTTTAATATCAAAAAAAGATGGTATTAAGGAAATTTCAATTGATAATGCAAAAACTTTACAATTTATCGATATTGATAGTGATGATTTTAAACTAAATCAATAAAGAGGATTGTTTATTGAGCTCTGTTAATATGACCGATGAATTTAATGAATTATATGGTCAATACCAAAATATAGTAAAGCAATTACAGTATTTAGAACAACAAGAAATTCAGTTTTCAGGATTAATATCTGATCTGAAATTAAATATATCCACTCTTCAAGGATTAGAGACAAATCAAGAGAGCGATGAAATAATTATTCCATTGGGCGGATTAATACTTGTAAAAGCTAAGTTAAAGGAGATTGGAAGTATATTATTAAATGCTGGCTCAAATGTAATTATACCATCAACTATTGATAATGCAAAGAATAAGCTTGAAGATAGAGTAAATGAGTTTGTAAAGATTTATGATAAAATTGTTGAAGACAGGGTGAAATTAGAAACAATTGCAGAAAATTTATCTACCCAATTAAATCAATTATCAAACCAATGAGGTGTTATTACCTTGTTTGACAAATTAAAATCTGGATTAAATAATGTAATTAAAAAATTAAAAATAAAAGATCTTTCTGAGAAGGAATTGGGACCTGTCATTGATTCTCTAAAAGAATTAATGATAAAAAATGAAGTGAGTTATCGGACAGCAGACTCAATTTGCATAGAACTAAAGAAAGAATTGATTAAAAAAGAACATGAACGTTTCAAAAATATAACACCTATTGTAACTGATGCATTACGCAATTCAGTACGTAAAGTACTAGAAATTACTAATGTTGATGTCAATGATGTGTTGTTTAACCAAATTGAAAAAGCAAAACAAGAAAAAAGACCATATATCATATGTATGCTTGGAATAAATGGAACTGGAAAAACAACTACAATTGCTAAGATCACAAAAAAACTTCTTGATCGAAAATACACTGTAGTTTGGTCTGCTAGTGATACATATAGGTCAGGAAGCATACAACAACTTGGTAAACATGCTGAAAAACTCGGTGTTAGAATGATTGCTCATGATTATGGTGGAGACCCTGCGGCGGTTGCTATAGATGCTATCGATCATGCAGAAACAAAAGGAATTGATGTTGTAATTATTGATACTGCGGGTCGGATGCAGAATAATGTAAATCTTGTTCGTGAATTAGGAAAAATTATGAGATTAACTGAACCAGATTTGAAGATATTTGTGGGTGATTCATTAGCTGGAAATGACGTAATTAGACAGGCAGAACAATTTAATTCGGAAATTGGTTTTGATGGAATTATTATGACCAAATTAGACTCCGACGCAAAAGGTGGAGCAGTTATTTCTGTAGCACATATAACAAATAAACCAATTTTATTTTTAGGAGTGGGTCAATCATATGATGATCTCAAAGAATTTCAACCAGAATTAATTATCAAAGAAGTTATACCACTATGAAAATCAAGGCTTCAATTATAATCATAATTAGTGAACAGGATATTGCTGGTCAAAATATGAAAAAATATTTAATAGAAAAATTACTACCAGTATCAAACCAATTAATTCCAACTGAAATTTACTATAATGAGCAGTTACACAAATTATATCCTGCAGGTTCTATTTGTATATTAGAAATTCCAAATTCTCAAATTCAATTGGATTATTTACGCGATAACTTGGAAAGTGATGTTCTCATTTTTGCATCTAAACATAGCTCTCAAACTGGAAAAAAAACACTTTTAGTTCATACAACTGGATTGTGGGGTAAAAACACCGGTCATGGAGGGAATGACCATGAATTGGCATTTGCACCTGCAAAATTATTACGATGGGGATATGATATCATTAAAAAACTCACCCAGGAAAGAAATTTACATGAATATTGGTATGGAATAGAATGTACCCACCATGGTCCCACTTCTTTTCCAATTCCAATAATATTTGTTGAAACAGGCGGTAGTGAAGAGGAATGGATGGATTTAGAGGCTTGTAAATTAATTGCAGATGTAATTATAGCACTGTGTGATAAATTTAGAGATAACAACCAAAATCCAGCCTTCATCGGTGTTGGAGGGGGTCATTATTGTCCTCGATTTATTGATATTATTAATAAAACCGATTATTTAATAGGTCACATCATTCCAAAATATGCTCATGAATATTTAAATGAGAAAATGCTGATACAAGCAGTAGAAAAAACAATTGCAAACGAAAAATTTGTTCTAATTGATAAAAAAGGCACGAAATCTGATGTAAGAAAACAAGTTATTGCTATTTGTGAAAAAAATAACTTTAAATGGGAATTGTGTTGAGCTTTAATTAATTATCTCATATAAATTCTAAAATACTTTGAATATTGTAGATAGTTCGTAGTGACAACACTAAATCTAGCCATTATAATTTCATTATTTATGCTGATTCCTTTCGTTGTTACACTTACCTTTCTTATTCGATTATTCCGGAAATATCCATCATACTCAGTGGTTAAAGTCTCAATGATATTGATATTCACTAGCATATGGTGTGTCTCTGGATTGCCTTGGGTTCTTAATGTCAAAGATCTTACAAATCAAGAAATCATTCTAATTGAGAAAATTGGTTCTATCCTTGGTTTAATAGGACGAATAATGTTTGCAGTGATCTTTGCAAAACCAAATTTAGGAAGAAAAGTATATCGTTTTGCCTCTGTCTCATTTTTTTCGTCTACTCTACTATTAGGTATTCGATTATTAGAATTGATTGACCCAAGTATTAATTATTATGGAATTAAAAAAGGAAATGTATGGTATCAAGATTATCACCCCTTTATAATGATAATGTTAAATCTAAGCATTATTAGTCTAATGCTTGCATTAGTTTACGGAATGAGTATTCAGGACAAATTATCTGATGATATTGTAAATCCCTCATTGAAATCGTTAAATAAGATTATTGTTGTATTATTTTTTCTAGCAGGTGTTGTATCGATATTGAATTTCACTATAGTTTCAATAAACAATTACATT
>JAOUKW010000256.1 GCA_029882335.1 Candidatus Heimdallarchaeota archaeon
CACCTTCTTGTCCTAAGTCAATGCTACCTTTTTTTAGATCAAAGTCAACCCCTATCAATGTTAGATGATCTACAATCTTGGGACCATATCGTACAATTGAATCAACAACTTTTGGATTACATAATCCAGCACCAGCGATCAGCGTATCTGATATATGGTCTTTAAAATCATCTTCTTTTGATAGAACTGCAGCAATACCTCCTTGTGCATATCTAGTATTGCTTTCATTTACATCTCTTTTGGTTATAATGGAAATTTTCAGATCTTTTTGTAGATGGAGGGCATATGTTAATCCAGCAATACCTGATCCTATTATCAATACATCACTAGATACTTCCTTTGTCATGTTTTTTCACCTATCTAATTCTCTAATTGTCGGTATTGTTATTTATCCTCTGATTCTAATTAGAAATCATTTTTAACAAAACTGCTTTGGATGTATCAATGATATTTTGATTTAAATTGATAATTTGGCTGGGATGTGGTGATATCAATGCGTCGATAATGTTATCTAAGTTATTCTTCTTCATATAAGGACATAGAATACAGGTACCATAAAATTCTCGATCAGGGAATTCTACTGCTAATTTGTCTGATAATCCACATTCTGTAACTAAAAAGTATTTCTTTTGCTCGGGATGATCTCGAATAAATCGTTGCATGTCTGATGTACCTCCAACCATGTCTACCTGTTCAAGTACATCTGGAGGACATTCAGAATGAGCAATGACAATAATCTCATTTTGTTCTTTTTTAAGGTGTATGATAGACTCTGCATTAAATTCTTGATGCACTATGCAATAACCGTCCCAATCAATAACAATTTTTCCAGTTTCTTTTCTCACAAAATCAGCCATATTTTTATCAGGAAGGAAAATAATTCTATCCTCTGGAATTGTTTTAACTACTTCTATTACATTTGCAGAAGTAACACAATAATCAGTCACAGCCTTGATATCTGCATTTGTGTTTACGTATGAAACTACAGGTACTCCCGGGTGTATTTTCTTCATCTGTAACACATCATCTGCAGTAATAGAATCTGCAAGTGAACAACCAGCTTCAATTGAAGGAACAATAACGGTTTTTTGTGGGGATAACACTTTTGCCGTCTCTGCCATGAATTTTACTCCTGCAAAAATAATTATATCTGCAGTAGTATCCGCTGCTTGTTTAGATAATCCAAGACTATCTCCTACAAAATCACTTATTCCAAAAATAACATCTGCAGTTTGATATGAATGAGCAAGGATTACTGCATTTTTTTCTTTTTTCAGGCGATTAATTAGTAATGTTTTCTCTGCAATTAAAGCACAGTCGTCTTTACTCCAATTTACCTTCTTTAATTTATTAAATAATCTATTTATCTCTTCTTTAATTTCAATTTCAGTAAAAGTGGTTGATGATTGCATTTTCTCTAATTAACTCTCTCATTGCATTATAATAAATGAATAGATATAGATAAAAAATATCTACTTTATTTAATTAATAATACTAAATAATTCTATTTGGATAAGAAATAGTTTGTTTTTCCTTTTAATCGCATTTATCCCTCTTATATTCATCATTTATAATTTAGTTTTAAATTTAATTAAAGTTCGAATCTCCATTCTCTGAGTTTAAATAAAATTGATAAAATAATATCATATGGATCATGAGGAAATATTCTATTTATCAAAAAAAATAATCCATCAAAAGAAATTTCAATTCGAGGTTTTAAAATTTCAAGATGACATTCAAACTGAGGAACAGTTATTTAATTATTTAAATGAATATTGCAAAGATCATGATATGAAGATATTTAGTTATGTCTCACCGATTGATGACATTGACGATGGTATTACCTATATTTCCTTAGAAAAATTAGATACATATCAAAAATCATCAGTTTGATTTCAAAAATACAATATTTCAACTTGTATACTAAAAATTCTAAGTGAAATTATAACTAATCATTTTACGAATTTGTTGATGAAACAAATAAATAGTACTAGTACATATATTCTATCATGGAATCAGAGGACATCTTTATTTGGCCAGACAAAATAATTCATCAAAGAAAAGAGCTATCAACAATTACTCCGATTCCAGATAATGTAGAAATTTCAGACCACATATTAAATTATATTACAAATTACTCAGAAAATAATGATATGGAAATATTTAGTTACAATGGGCCTAAAGATATTGAAGATGGTATTTTTCATGTAATCTTAGTTAAAAAATCTGGAAAATAATATTTGATCCTATCCTGTTTGGAAAACTCTATTTCAATTTGTGAGAAAGAGGTAACAAACAACCAATTTTACCATTCTAATTGCTTAATCTCAAATGTCAATTCCCGTTCTGGTCCCAAACCCAATAAATAAATGGGTGTGTTTAACTGCTCTTCTAAATAAGTGATAAATTGTTTTAGTTTCTCGGGAAAGCTGGAATACCCATTTCTCATCATTTCTTCCCATTCTTCTTTTGAATATTTTTCCCATGAAGTAAAATCTCGTAAAACTGGTTTATATTCATCATAACTTGATAATCTTGCTGGGAAGATAGAATGAATAACATCTCCTTTGGTGTTTTCGTATTTTTCAATTACACTAAATCTGTCAATATAACCTAATATATCTAGTTTAGTTATTGCAAGACCTGTATACCCATTAACTCTACAAGAATATCTCAGAGCCACTAGATCTAACCATGCCATTCTTCTAGGCCTTCCCGAGGTCGTCCCAAATTCTCCTCCGAATCGTCCTTCTGCTTGTAAGGTTTTTCCTGGTTCTATTGTATAATCTAATTCTGCCATGAGGGGTCCTCCTCCAACTCTACTTGTAAAAGCTTTTATCACTCCAATTCTCTCGTTTAGATATTGAATACCAACTCCTGATCCCAAAGATGCACCAGCGGCAATGCAGGTTGATGATGTATTAAATGGATATATACCATGGTCTATATCTAGCAGAGTTGATTGAGCACCTTCAAATAAAACATTTTCTGATTTTTTTAATCCTTCTTCTAATTCTGCACCACTATCACAGATCAAATGCTGATATTTATCTCGCAAACGTATTAAATCTTGGAAAATATTTTCTGCAGATATATCAACATTATCTGGTAATATCTTGGAGTGATAGTTTGTGATTAATTTAATTTTTGATAAAAGTTCCTCTTCATCAAATAAATCAGTAAATCTAATCCCCATCCGATTAATCTTATCTGCATAGCTTGGTCCAACTCCTTTTTTTGTTGATCCCGATGCTCTGCCTAGTTTGATTTCCTCATGTAAAATGTCTAACTCTGAATGAAGTGGAAGTACTAGTTGTACCCTATCACTTATCTTTAATAATTTTGAAACATCCTCTCCGCTTAGTTTTTGGATTTCTTCTAATTCTTTTTCCATTTGTATTAAATCTAATACCATACCATTTCCAATATATGATTTTCTACCACTGAGTAATCCTGATGGTAACACATGTAGTGCGTACTTAATGTCATTGACCACAATGGTATGACCAGCATTTCCTCCACCATTAAATCTAACTACATGATGTATATAAGTTTTATTTGCATAGAAATCAACAATTTTTCCCTTTCCTTCATCACCAAATTGTGCTCCAATAATTACAATACCTTTACCGATTTCCCTCAGCTTTAATCACCAAAATTGAAATTAATTTTCTATTCAAAAGCAGTTTTGTTGTGACAACACGGGATTGATTGATTTTAAATATTGTCTCAAATAGGAAATAACTCCTTTATACAGGGTTGAAGTATTCTCAATTTATGCCATAATTCTTAAAATAAACAGATATGCTATTATTTCGCATCATTGTAGGAAAAAACCAATTTGAACAATTTTTAATCTATATCATCAGGTATCTATGAATACACATAAAATAACCTTTAATTATGGTGCATTTATGCTAAGAGTTTACTTAGGATCAAATAAAAAACGATTATACAAAATAATGTTTTTTTCTGTGTTTCTTATGGTTTTTGGAATATTCTTTATTATTCTCGGATTTCAAGCACGTGGGATTCTATTGTTTATTAGTGGTTTAGCCTCTTTAATTTTTAACTACTGGATTTTGAAAACATGGCATGAGGATGAAGATGATAAATCTTCAAAGAAAACAAAGCCAAAACAATCTGCAAAAAATACTAAAACTACTACTAAGACAACGAAAAGTACTAACATAAAAACTACATCCAGTAAAAAAACAACAGATAGCACAAAGACCAAGAAAACTTCAGATAAAAAAACACAATCTGGTACTAAATCTAAAGCAAGTAAAAGTAAGTAAATTGTTTATTGATATTAGTAGTTCACTACTAGACTATATCTATTTTTATTTATACAATTTGAAATGTTATTGCATATTGTCTCATAGTATCTTGTGTAATTATATTGTTGATGACAATCAACTGAATATTACTAATCACTATCATATCTGAATTTATTATTTTGAACTGAAATGATTATAAGAATAAATAGAATGATTAATGCTGTAAAATGAAAATTAAAAATTGATAAAACCTAATTTATTCTGTGATATAAATCATCAATCACTAAGTCGCTTTCTTAACCAATCTGGCATCATGTATCCTAAATATCCAAAAAATATTGAGAGTAATGTACATACCCAAAGCAGATAATATGCTATTGTTAAGCCAGTAATTTCTGTACCTATGTTATATTCTGTTAATACGGAGTCTAAACCGGTGAAAACGAATATAAGCATGAGAAACACCGCAAAAAGCGAAATTAGTCTAAAACCAACCTTCCCTAATTTTTCAGTTGTATTTTTTGATTCTCTATTACAAAAATTAACAATCATTATGTAAAAAGGTATTGAGATCATTACATGGAAAACTACGTATAACATAAGTGATCTGTAAGAGCCTGGCTGTGTATTCACATATGGTAAAAATAAACCTATGGTGATCCCGTTTAACACAGCGTAATAAACCAAAAATTTAGAATTATCCTTCATAAATACAAGGGTGACAAATTTAGCAAGCCATATATTTGCTAATGCGAGAAAAATGAATGACAAATTTAATCCGAGATCCGAATAGCTCCTCTCTGTAATTGCATCGTATGAGGAAAAGAAATCGAAATATTTTCCTAGTGCTATTAACCAAATAGCTATTCCAAAATTTAAGAAAGATACCGATAAATCAAATGTAGGCTGATTTTTTCTAATTTGGTATTTTTTGAAGGATTTATACACTAAATATGAGATTGTGAGTGAACACAATCCCTCTATTATCAGCGAAATCACATGAACTCCGTTCTGAATTACTTCCATAACTTGGTATTGTTAAAGTGATTTAAATGGATTTTCTCTCATTCATGGATTACATTAATTTGTATTTATCAGTTGTAGTTTCTGTTGGTGTAAACTGATCCATAAATGAAATTCCTAGTTTCGATTTTATTACCAACTTCTCTATTATAGTTCTAATGATCAAATATTACTAAATAATCAATTACTGAATTACCAAAAACTTTCTTTCATTGTTTTATCTGCCTTACTTTTCTTGGCTTGTTTTATCCAGTTATTATAAGCTGTTATAACTATGTCGTATAGTTGTTTATATTCCAACTCAGGGATTGATTTGTCAAAGATTTCATAGTCTTTAAATTTATTATCCATACTTTTGAATATTGTTTTAATAAGCTCTTCAACTTCTTTTACTGCAATTCTTGACTCTCTATCTATAATTACTGCACAGATAATATTATTCCTTGGTGAAATTATTATTTCGTATGTTTCAGTCATGAAGTTTTTTACTGATCCAACCTTGATTTCCGATAAAAAAGACTGAATCGCACTTAGCACACCTGAAAACAGAGTTGCATCATTTTCAAATTGAGTAGAATTAGTATTCTGCTCATCAAAGTAAAAAAGTGGAAGTCCCGATTTTGATACAATATAAAGAGATTTAATCACTCTAAATACAAAAAATACTCCTTTCTATTTATTCATTATCTAGTTAATCTGAATTTATT
>JAOUKW010000257.1 GCA_029882335.1 Candidatus Heimdallarchaeota archaeon
AGAGGTATAATCATGCCAAATAGTATCAAAAATTTTACAGAAAGAAGACTCAATACAACCTTTTTAGACGAGTATTTTAAAGATAAACTCGCCCCTGCTGAATATGGTTACATGATTTATCAACCCTCCTCTACTGTTACCAAGATTGTACTAAAAGTAGGAAGAGTCGGATTGGCTATTGGTAGAAGAGGAAAAAATATAATGATGATTTCAAGTGATGTGAAGAAGATATTAAACAATCCCAATGTCCAAATTGAAGTTGAAGCATTAGAAGAGCCTGAAATATACCCACAAGTGATGGCTGCCAGATTGGCCGCGTCCCTAGAAAGAGGTAGACATTTTAGGAGATCTGCTTATGGTACTATTCGACGAATTATGGCTAGTGGAGCACTTGGATGTCAAATTAGCGTATCTGGTAAGATTACCTCTCAAAGAGCAAGAGTAGAAAACTTTAGAGAAGGTTTTGTTGCTAAAACAGGTGACCCTGCAACCAAATGGGTTTTAATAGGAAAATCTACTGCAAAAATTAAAAGAGGTACATTAGGAATTACTATTCTTATAATGAAACCAGAAAGTATATTACCCGATTTTGTTGAAATTACTGCAGATCCCTCTCATACCAGTAGAGAAATTCTAAAGGAAAGAGATGATGAGGATGAATTTCTATTGGATGATTATGAAGGAACTGAAACAATTGATGAAGAATTCGGAGATCTAGAAGAATTAGAAACATCAAATGAAATCCCTCGAGTTGCATCTGAAGCATTAGAAGAAGATGATGAGGAAGATTTTGGTGATTTGGAGGAGATAGAATAATGGCAATCATACGAATGAAAGAAATAAGGAAACTTAATCCAGATCAGAGAAATTCTAGATTAGAACAATATCGTAAAGAATTAATGGGAATTAAATCTCAATTATCTGCTGGTGGTTCCATAAGCAATCCAAGCAAAATCAAAGAACTTAAAGTTGCTATTGCTAAAATATTGACTGTAAATAGAGAAGAAGAATTAAAAGCAGTATCAAAATAACTTAATACTAATACTTCATAATCAAATTAAGCATTTTATGAATGATCTAATTTCCAAGAAAAAAATACGAGAATTACTTAATTCCACTTTGGATAATCAAACTATAGAAATTCTCCATCATTCAGATCCATCAATAATTGGTATTAAAGGTGTTATTCAATTGGAAACAAAAAATTGTCTTGTCATAAATACCTTAAAAACGGATAAATTAACAATTTCTAAGAAAATAATTGTTGAAAAACGTTCTGGAAAATTTATATTTATTGTAAATCAGACCGCACTCATCATAGATGGAAATATACTGTATGGGAATCTAAAAACACGTAAGAAGCGAAAATACAAAGGTTGGTAGTAAAATGCTTTTTACTATGAACTAACTCATCAGATGCATTATGATATGAATTTGTAATTTCATAGCTGTTTAATATCTATTTATTTATTAATAATAATATAAAAAAGAAATTAGATAATAGCAATTATCACCCACCTCCTGATGGATCCATTCATATATGGATCAGGAAAATAGCCTTCTTGGAATATCAGGTTCCACAGTGTAAATTATCGAATCATCGATAACCCTCGTTTACAGACTTTCAGGTTATTTTCATTGTATTTACAAAATTGTGGAATAATTGTTATTTGAGGGAATTAACATGAGTGTTCGTGTAAAAAACTTAGGAATTAGTGCAAGCCCTCCAACCAAGGAATGCAATGATAAATTATGCCCTTGGCATGGTAGTTTGCCAGTACGTGGTCGTATTATTGAAGGTATGGTCAAAACATCCAAGATGGAACGTTCTGCAATTATAGTTAGAGATTTTCTTCATCTTGTCAGTAAATATGATCGATATGAAAGAAGAAGAGGGGCCTTAACGGTTAGAAATCCTTCTTGCATTGATGCAAAACCTGGTGATATGGTAAAAGTCATTGAATGCAGACATTTAGCAAAAAGTATCAGTTTTGTTATTGTCGAAATTTTAGACATAAAGAAGTAGGTGTAATAAAATGGCAAAGAGAAAAGCAGCAGGTACTCCAAGAATCCATTCAACCTATGGATTACAAAATGGATCAAAAATTAAAGTAGCAGATAATTCTGGTGCAAGAATTGTAGAAATTATTACTGTAGCAGGGTATAGAGGTAGATTAAATAGATATCCAAAAGCATCAGTTGGTGATATGGTAATTGCTAGTGTTAAGAAAGGCAGTCCTAAAATGAGAAGAACAATTGTTAGAGCAATTGTTGTCAGACAAAGACGACCATATAGAAGAGAATCGGGTGAAATAATCCAGTTTGAAGATAATGCAGTAGTGATAGTTAACCCACAGGGTGATCCTAGATCTAATGAAGCAAAAGGGCCTATTGCCAGAGAAGCTATTTCAAGATGGCCTAGAATTGGAACAATAGCGAGTACGGTGATATAATGAGACCAAAGAGTAAAAAACCAAGAAAGCAAAGAGCTTATATTAGATCGATTCCTAAAAATGAGAATCATAAATTAATGTCAGCTAATTTAAGTGAAGATTTACGCAAGAAAAAAGGATTTAGATCTTTACCTCTTCGAGTTGGTGATACTGTTTTGATTGTTCGTGGTGGAATGAAGGGTAGGAGTGGTAAAATTAGTAGAGTTCTTCCCCAAAAACAAAGAATATTCATTAATAAAGTAGTGAAGAGAAAAACAGATAATACAGAAATACCTGTACCCATTCATCCATCAAATGTGGTTATCACAAAGTATGTTGAGAAGGATAGAGTCAGATTAGAATTAATTAATAGAAGAATCAAGGACGAAGCAGAAAAACTCGATATTGATGCTATAATGGCTCTTGTTGATGAGGAAGATGAAGAAGTAATTGAAATAGATGAAGACGAATCTACCGATGATATGGAATTACTGGAAGATGGTGAATTAGATGATGATGAAATCGAATTACTCGATGAAGATGAAATCGATGAGCAAGTTATCGATGAGAAGGAGGATGCATAATGACTAGGGCAGGTAAACGTTATCACCAAAAAAGGGTATCTTCACCCAAGATTTGGCCTGTAACTAGAAAAGGAACCAAATTTTTACCAAAAATATCACCAGGTCCTCATTCTAAAGAATACAGCATGCCATTACTCATATTACTACGAGACAATCTTAAATTGGGTCAATCTCGAAAGGAAATCAAAAGAATTTTATCATCTAGAAGTGTATTAATTGATGGTAAAATAAGAACAAATGATAAATTCCCTGTAGGTCATATGGATATTGTAGAGCTACCTTCTTTAAAGAAAGCATATAGAATACAGATTCATACATCAAACAAGTTAAGGGCAATTGAAATTCCATTAAAAGATAAAACAAGTAAAGTCTGTAAGGTTGTTGGTAAACGCACTATAAAGGGTGGAGATTTCCAAATTTCTCTACATGATGGAAGAAATATCGTTGTTGGGAAACGAACAAAACATGCCAAGGAAATTTCAACCCAATCATCAATTAGAATTACCCTTCCTGGACAAACAATTAAAGATGTATTTCCCCTAGAAGAAAACGTTCGAGCGATGGTTACTGAGGGTAGACATCAAGGAAAAATAGGAACTATCATGGAAATTGATAGGAGATATGGTCCCAAAGCATCAGAGGTTATCTTTCAAGATGATGATAATAAAGAATTATCTCGATTTAGAACTGCCTTAGATTATGTTTTTGTTTTAGGCCCAAGTCTTCAATTAGATAGAGGTGATGTAAATGAGCAATGAGTTGCCAATAAAAGAATATAATGAAAAATGGACGGTCCAGCCAATGTTAAGACCTAAGATTGGAGCTGTTAAGATTAATTGTGCTCTTGGTGTATCTGGTGATCCCATTACAAGAGCTAAAGCGATTATTAAAGATTTAACAGGTCAACTACCAACAGAAACCATTGCAAAACAAACTTGGAGAAGTTTTGGTATTCGTAAAGGTCAGCCTGTAGGTGTAACAGTCACAATTCGTGGTCAACCAGCTTATGAGTTACTCATGCGTTTATTCCATGCAAAAGATTATAAATTAAAGGTAAAATCTATTGATAGAGCTGGAAATTTTGGTTTTGGAATAAATGAACATATTGATATCCCAGGAATGGCTTATGATCCTAATTTAGGAATTATTGGTTTTGATGTCTTGGTGCAATTAGAGAGAGCTGGTTATAGAGTAAAGCGACGAAGAAATCAAAGAAGAAAAGTTGGTGGACATCATCAACTAACCAAAATTGAAACACAAGTTTTTCTAAAAGATAATTACGGTATTGAATTAATATAAAATAAATAAAAACAAAATAAGATGACCTATGATTTATTATAGGTACATGATAATGAATTTATTTACAATATGTATAATTGATTTACATGATGGGATAAGTACTTAACATACTAAAACAAATATATTTCCTAATCTAGTTAGAGATAAATCTTTACTAGAAGGACTAGGTCGCCATCTCCTCGTAGACCGATCGAAGGCTCAAAAATTGTCTCAAAAACAATCAGTAAGAAGTCAGATTCTCCCCCAGAGAAGCGTTAGTCAGCAAATAAATCTCAATGATTCCTTTGCGTGTGATCGACTAATGGAAAAAACACGGAAAACCTGACTCCAATGAACTCTAACCGACTAAGGAGCGATAAGAAGTCACAGAATGAAGTCTCTGCTGCGTCTTATGATCTACGGGTTAAATAGAAGTCTGGCGACGGCAGGCAGGGAAAGGGTAGAACGTGTGGATATATGTACTTTGTAAATACAAAAAAGATCATCATTTATAATAAATAACACTAATGACTAGAAAATATTTGAACAATACTAGACAATCATTGTCTCTATGTTAACTACTTTATATTGGAGTTAAGAATATGAATATGCTCCTGCACTAAGTTGTAATTTATTTACGAACTGAAAGAAGGATAAGGAGATTACTATGAAATCACAAGAATCAAAAATAAGATCACATGGTAGAGGCACAAGAAGTTGCCGAAGATGTGGTACCCATAGAGGAATTATTAGAAGAGCAGACTTAATGATCTGTAGACGATGCATGCGTGAAATTGCTACCAACCTGGGCTTCAAGAAAACAGGTTCTAGAGGAGGATAAAATTATGCAAATGGACCCCTTAGCAGATGCATTAGCGAAAATACGTGCTTATGAACAAAGAGGAAGAAAGGAAGTTATTTTACGACCAACCTCTAATGTCATTCTTAATGTTTTATCTGCCTTACAAAAATCATCATATATTGGTGAAGTAGAAAGAATTGAGGATGGTAGAGGTGGAAAATTCAAAGTACAATTACTTGGTAGAATTAATAAGTGTGCAATAATTAGACCTAGATTTTCCGTAAAATACAGCGAAATTAGCGATTATGAGAAGAAATACTTACCTGCAGTAGGTTTTGGAATTTTAATAATGACAACACCAAAAGGTGTGATGAGCCAAAGTGAAGCTCATGATGAGCATATTGGTGGTAGGCTTTTAGCCTACGTCTACTAGGAGGGTTCATAACATGGTTAAATTTTCAAGAATACAACATGTATTGGATATACCTGAACATACAAGTGTTAAATTAGATGGTATGATAGTAAGTGTAAAGGGTAAACTCGGTGAAATCACCAAAGATTTCTCACATACCGGAATCGAAATGCAACATCAAGATACTCAGATAATTTTAACAAGTTATTTTCCAAAGAAAAAACATAAAGCAACTCTCGGAACTGTTAAGGCACATATTCAGAATATGTTTGACGGATCAAATTACGGCTATCAGTACAAACTCAAAATTGTATTTAGTCACTTTCCAATCCGAGTTACTCCTGAATTAAATAATAACAGAGTAAAAATTGAAAATCTATATGGTGGTAGAAATCCACTATATGCTAAGATTATACCTGGTGTGACAGTCAAAGTTGAAGATGAAGATGTAATTGTTGAAGGAATAGATAAAGAAATAGTTGGTCAAACAGCAG
>JAOUKW010000646.1 GCA_029882335.1 Candidatus Heimdallarchaeota archaeon
TTAATAGATTTGAGTGAATGTAATTAACTGGATCTCCGTTTGACTCGTTCACAGCCTTTAGAAAAACAATATATTCTTTCTTTTCTTCTTCTTTTCCAAGTTCACATAAAACTTCGTATTTCACACTTTCATATTTCAACTCTAATTCAATTTTCATCTCGATATACCTCTTTCTTTTCTTATACTTGCTAATGCATTAAGATGTTCTGATCTCTTTTGTGTGGAGAAATGACGGTTATCTCCAACTATTACCAATTGGTACTTAGCCCTAGTCAATGCTACATTCAATCTATTCGGATTATCCATAAAACCTACTCCTCCGTTTCTAACCATTGATAAATATACAAAATCTGCTTCATGACCTTGAAATGAGTCGACTACATCTATTTTGATTGAGATATTTTCACAATTTACTGGATAATAAGATTTAGAACGGAATTTTTTGAAGTTTTTACTGGTATCGAACATAGAATACATTTTTCTTCTTTGTTGTTTATAAAAAGTTAAAATAGCAATTTCCCATACTCTGTTGGAATAATTCTTAAGATATAATACTAATTTATCAATCTCATTCATTATTTGCTTGATTTCTGCAGAGTTTTCCATTTTATTTGAGGAATCATTATTAACCACATCTAACCAGATTAAACGATTTTTATAAAGATCATATCCAGCAAGTTCTCGATTCAAAATATTTGAATTAATTAATGCTCTATATTGATAAAACTGAGACCTTGCAAAAGCACTAATATCTGGATGCATTCTATGCTGATATTGTAATTTCACATATCTATCACTCAAAATTTCGCTAGGTAATCCATCAGATAAGGTTGTTGGAATATCCGCTCTTGGTCTAAATAGAGGTAATTTTAAACCTTCCTGGAGTAATTGTAAAATAGATGGCAAAGTTATCTGATACATATCTGCAAACTCTTCCTCAATTTTTTTCCTATTATCTTGATCATTTGGTAGTAAATTAATTATTTTATTTTCTAATTCCTTTTTGTATTTGTTATCTATTTGTGAAACTTCATTTAAACGAATCATTCTCCAACTCAAGGCTTGTTCCCAATTATCATCTTGACTTCTATGATCTAAAACTTTAATGAAATTTTTATCTTTAGCAAATCTTAGTTTATTTCTAAAATGATTTGAAAATATTCTTACATCGTAAATAAATATAAAATTAGTGTTTCTTTCTGAAACTCCTTCCTGAATGGTTGCATCCAAAAAATACGAAATTGTTGAAGGAATAAAATTTTGATTTCTTTTTAAAACATCCATTGTTGTTAATATGACATCAGCATAAATTATTTGACTATTAAATTTACTTGTTAAAGTTGTAGTAAAGAATTTTGAAGCTTTAAACATAGAGAATGCGAGATCAAGTTCAGTTTCATCACAAATTATTAATGCTCTTTTCGGATTTCCTTTAATTATTTCTAAATTGCTCAATACTACCTTCCAAAATCTTTCATTATTTGGAAATAATGAGATATCCCCAATAT
>JAOUKW010000258.1 GCA_029882335.1 Candidatus Heimdallarchaeota archaeon
TATTCCCCACGAAACAGGATGCTATATAGGATGATAGTATCAAATAAAAAACAGAAATGCAGAGTAACAATACATTAATAGGTGTCATCATTGGTTGTAAAATATAAGAACGCGTTGAAACTTAAGAAAAGCATAAAATTAATCAGACTGGATTTCTTTCTATTTTTGATGATAATTCAACTGTTAAAAAGAAAGAATACTTACAAAGATTTCATTTTTCTTATATTCTACTGTTCACAGATGAGCTGATAAATTGGGTAAAATACAACTTGGAGACATTATTAAAGGTAATATGATCCATCTTGATTACATTACAAATGACGTTTGGAGGTTTAATAATGGAAGTATTGATTTAATTTTAGAAAGTAAAATCAACGAATTAGCTAAAATAATAACAAATAATTCCAAAGTCATGGAGAGATTAGAAGAAGCAGATGTTAAAACAATTATTGTTGAACCCATTTTATCATTATTAGCCTATGATTACAACAAACAAGGTGATTCAAAAGAAATACCTGATTATTTCTTAAGGAAAACAAATTCAACTATCGAACGAGGAGCTCCTTTTACAATACACAATAAAATTTTTGATCATATGTTGAAATATGAAACAGATGGTATTGTGGAGATAAAAGCAGGATATATCTCGTTAGATACTAATTCTCATGGAAGAACTCCATCATTACAAATCAAATCATACTTTCAAACCTATGGTAAAATGAGTAATGATAATATTTGTGGGGGTATTTTGTCTAATGGATATATTTGGAGGTTATATTACAAATTACCAGATTACCGAGTTGATTACATCGAATTTGATTTTACAGGAATTATTAGTAAAATAAAAAATAATAATGAATTAATTATCGTAGAATCACTAGTAAATTCTCCTGATGAAAAAGAAGTTGAATATGAATTCTCAGATATCTTAAGATTATTTTTATTTATTTTTTCATCTATAGAGAATGGAAACAAAGAATATGACATACTTTTGCAAACTAATGTTTTGTTTAATGGATATGAAGCAAGTAAAACATGGGAGAAAAGGATTTATGATTATTTGGAAGTGTGTGTATTAGATAATGTATTTCCAATAATTCTTAGAAACTTATCTTCCAAAATACACAATCTAAATTTATCAACAGGGGATCTTAATTTAGATGAATTATATTATAATGTATTATATTTTTTGTTTAAAATTCTTACAGTGATGTATCTAGAGGATAATTTTGTTGATCTAAGTGAATCTGGGGATTATTATAATTTTTCACTACGAAAATTACGGGATAAAATTCAGAGAAATATTGATTATACTAATTACCAAAATAATGAATCATACAATCATCATGAATACTTGTTAAATCTATTTTCTATTCTTGATAGAGGTAATAAAAACTTAGGGATAATTGGATACTATGGAGATTTATTCTCTCCAGAAAAAACAAGCCTAATTGATAGACTACAATTATCAGATAAACAATTGATTAAATTAATCGAATTGCTTACTAAAGTAAATATCAATGGTAAATTAACTTTCATTAATTATGGAAAGTTATCTGTAAGTCATCTGGGTAGTATATACGAAAATCTGTTAAATCATAAGTTAATACTTCAAAATTCTACATTATCAATTCGTAAAGAATCAAATAAAAGAAAAGAGACTGGTAGTTATTACACTCCAGATTATATAGTTGGTTTTATTGTTGAAAATACATTACATCCAATATTCAGCCAAATTGAAGAAAATTTATATAAAATTGTATTGGAAGGACAATTTGATTCAAGTCAACACAAAGACCCTATTATGGAGATATTTAATCTAAAGATACTGGATCCTGCTTGTGGGAGTGGTCAATTTTTAATCGGCTCAATTAATTATATTTCCAATAAGTTATTTGATATACTAGATGTATTAGTGGATGAGGGTATTTACCTACCTTCGTTTCAATATTTGGTGGGTAATCTTTTTGTGAATAAATCAAATCAAGGAAAAATTTCAGGAATATTACAAAGAAAAATGATTAAAACCATTTTATTTGGAATAGATGTAAATGACTTTGCAGTTGATCTATGCAAATTAATTATTGGACTTCATACAAATTCAAAGGAATATCCATTTCCTTTTTTAAATCATCATTTTAAAATCGGAAATTCATTATTAGGTGTTTCAAATTCTGAATTATCTGATATCTACGGCAATCCTGCCTTTCCAACCCGTGTTTATAAACATTATCTGGATATTTTAATACAAAACACTACTAAACTTGGAAATTTAATGGAGTTAGATCTGCAATCAGTAGAAATAAACAAAGAATTGGATCGGATAAATTCTCATTTATTGACTCCATTACGTGAAGCATTAAATGTTCTACTCTATTCAAAAATTATCTCTAATTCAAATAAATCTAAAGCACTAGACCAATTGGGTATAGATTTATTATCTGCCTTAAATGATTCAGATTATCAGACTATTAAAACAAAATTAGGAAAGGAATCACTTAAATTGATTAATGAGGTAAATAAATTCGCATTAACTGAATCAATATTTCATTTACAAGTTGAGTTTCCAGAATTAATGGATCAGAATTATGAGCTTAATAAAAAGCAATTAATAATACTCACAAACCCTCCTTATGGTGGAAAAATATCATTAAACAAGGATACAAATATAAATTTACTCCGAGATTACATATCAAGCAAATGGTTTCAAGGTATAAAATACAAAATAAATTCCGAAAATTGTTTTTTACTAAATATACTTGACACATGTAATTATTTTGGAACTATTATCCCTAAATCAATTGCATTTTACTCAACAAACTCATTCATTAGAAACACCTTGTTAAAGGAATTCAATCTCAATACAATATTAGATACTAAGATCGCCTTTAATAATGTCAACACTGAAACCATTATTCTTTGTGCGTCTAAATCATTATCAAACGATAATTATGTTTCAATTTACCATACAAGCCCAAAATTATTCAAACCTATTAAAAAAATAAAATATGCTGGAACATTGAATCAAACACTCATGCAGGATGAAGGTTTCATTATTACCTCATTCATACCTGAAACATCTCTAAGTTTACTTAATATCATAAAAAATAATTCAATTAGAATAAGAGAGTTATATACAGAGAATGAGGTAACCAGATCACTTTATATCCGAGATGAAGACAAAAAAGGAATAATTCAATATTCAACACGCTATCCTAATATCAAAAGAAGTGAAGATGAGTTTTTATTTATTAACAAAGTTCCTGATATTACATCAGCGCATATTTTGAAAATTTCTCAAATAAATCTACATCAATTAAATACATACAGGCAAGTAATAATTAAAAAAAACCTGTTATTACCAAAATTTTTTATCAAAGTTCTTAGAGGAAAAAAACTGGTTTCATTTATTGATTACCATGGACAATTCATTCCAACTGAGAAATTAGTATGTTTTATTAAATCCATAGTAAACCCATCTTCACAAAATAGCTTAGATATGGGTTTCATTTCCGCCTGTATTAATTCTTCATATACTTCATATTTTATTCAAAATTTCGTTTTCAGTAATACAACTGAAACCTCACGGGTTATGGACTATCCTTATTCATCTTTAATCCCAATTCCTATTATTGATCTATCAATTCAAATCAATGAGGATTTAATAAATATTATCAATGATACTAAATTAAAATTAAATATAGAATTTACCAATAACGAGTTAATCCAATTACAAATAGAAATTGAAAACTTATTTCGACAAATACTTCAACTCAAAGATGTAACCGAAACTAATCAATTCAAACGATATTGCTATGAATTAATTCGATTAATTATCCAATTTCAATACCAATTGGAGGAGTATCAGCGAAAGTTAATGGAAGAATTCACAGAGAAAATAATCCAATTTGCGAAAAATTATTATTCTGTGGACTGTTTTAATAAGGAATCCTATTCTTTTATCTTCTTCCCAAAAAATTTTAAAAATATAATAAATTATGATTTTATTGATTTTTATAATAAGTTCAAAACTACACTTAACTTGACAAGTTGCAATCAAGAACTTATAGAATTTCTACAATTACAGTTTACTGATGTGATATCAACTATACAGATGATAGAAGAAATTATTAGCTTAATTTATACTAAAACTAATAGGATAATAGGTTATTTATATGGTTTAGATGATGATCAAATACAAGTAATTATTGATGAAATAAATTGATCTAAATTACTATGTATATTTTAATAGGCTCATTTATGTTATTCGAATGAACAAATCAATACAATATTATAAGTATATTTTATTTTGTGATGATATAAAAAGCTGATATATTCGTTAACAATACAAATAATTTCATCTATCTTTGCGTAGTTTTCTCTTTAATCCAGTAAAGCTGATAATAGTTATTGATAATACTAACCAATTAAAAGGAGTATTATCATCAGTTGAAAATTCTTCATTCACAACAAAGGTGATGTCATAGGCTATATTCTTGATTTGTGAATATATATCTCCCATAGATTGACTGAATATTGATATGTTATCATTTAAATCACTCAATAAATCAGATACACGTGATATATTCGATTCAAATAGTACTTGCATACTAGAATTATATATTTGTGCAATGAGTGAGTCTGAATGAGTTATATTGCTGATGATATCAAAATTACGGTTATCTATTAGAGCGTTCAGTTGTTCAATATAAGGTTGAGCAAGAGCAACAAAAGAAGAAGAAGCATCTGGACTATTGACCGCATTAGAAAAGTGATTTCTCATACCTACTGTGTATTTTAAAAATCCAAATCCATCAGACATATCTTGAACGAATCCATCTTCATTGTAATCTATCTGTCCTCCCAGTATTAAATTAAGTAACCTTTCCACCATTTCAACAGTTGTGATTCCTGAATCTGTTATCAAATTATTCATTATTTCTACATCGATCAATGTACCTATACCAAATCCTCTTCCATCTTGAGGTGGATCAAAACCTAATGTCCAATTTGCAAATACATGTTTATAATGAAACCAAACTCCATCAGGTATTGTATGATTGTAGAGTATATTTGTAGTTGATCCATATGATAATTGTATCTCAATATTTTGAGTGATATTGATGATATTTGTATTGAATTCAATTGCTCCTTGTTGAGTAAATGAATTAGATAAGCCGGAATTTCCCAATTTAATGATGTATCCGTAGTTTTCACTTGTTTCTGGAGTATTAATAATAGAAACTTGATAAATACTTGAATATGTAGAACCATCTTGCAATACAAAATTAAAAGTTGTATTTGAATAAGTTAAAGCAGAAACAGAAGAATTTGATGTAATTAACAAAGTTATAATAATATAAATCAGTTTATTCACAACCAATTTTACCTATTATACTTATTTTAATCTATTCACTAATAATATATTATTTTGAAAACTACTTTAACCATTTTCCAAAATATATGTACACATGTTTTTCTACATCTCTCTCATATTGCTGTGTAATCTCCCCTGATTGTATAACCTTTAGGTGATTGGTAATTATATACTCTCCGAGTTGTTGTGATGATCTTCTTAGTTTTGGATCATCTTGAGTTGCCCATACCAATATTTCTAAACTAATCAAGGATTCATCAATTTTCAACTTGGTAATTAATATTTTATTTTCCCCAGAATCTAGAAGTACTAGATTTGGTGAACCTGAAATTTCTTGAATAATTGATTGAATACCAACTAAAGCACCTCCAGCTAATACTGTATCCTTAATCAGTTCTTCAGAAAATGTATAGCTATAACTTGGTATTCCTGCAGAATTAATAATCATGAGGTAAATTGGATCTCCATTTACTGCATTTTTGTATTTTAATATGAGATAGGTAATCAGAGAAGCAAGAACAATCAAAATAATTCCCCAAATTATGATGGTTGTCAATTCTAACTCATTTCTTACATTATTGAAATCAATTCCATTATTT
>JAOUKW010000259.1 GCA_029882335.1 Candidatus Heimdallarchaeota archaeon
CAACTGAGGAGGTGCTTCTTTATCTCCCTTAATTAACTCATATAGGTGTGTTCTAATGTTATTAAGTGAATCTTCATTTGTTATTGCATATTTAATTATATTGAAAACACCAAGGAATTTGCTTTTGAACAATTCAATTTTATTTTGATTTACTAATTTTTCTAAATAAATGGTTACAAGGTTTGGAAAAGTGTTCGCTATTGTATCCATCCAATATGTAGCTGATTCATCTTTATTATGAGATTTAATTAAAAGAAATATATCATTTAATATATCATCCTCTAATTCAGTCTCATCAATAATAATAAGAATATTATTTATTTCTGCTAGCCTTCCTTGAAGACATAATTGCATTAGGCAAGATCCGACCAATGCTAATTCAATGTATGGTTTGGAATTAGATCCTAAATTCCCTTTCTTATCAATATTACATAATAAATAGGTTTCTGGTAAAGTTAATTCCATAAAATCACTAGTTATGATATATTCTACTTGGTAATTCATAATCTTTTTTCTCATCGAATTAATTAAAGATTAAAAATGTTAATGATTTTGTATAAGGGAAAGTGATAACTTACGAATTAATGTTAATCTGCTAGTTTTTAATTACATTGATTTTAAACAATTAATACTTGAAAAATGTATGAATGTAGTTTGTTAATGGTAATTTCAATATATTTGTATTATAAAATATTATATTAGTTATAGTTAAGATCACATTTTAGTTTCTAACTCAATTCTAGGAGCAATACCTAGACTCATTAATTCTTGTAATAATAGTTTGAAAGCATAAGAAATAATAATTTTAGAAACTTGAGTGTCTTTATGACAAACAGGGCATTGCATTTTCTCTAATTTTCTATTATATTGTGCGATAAATCCACATTCTTCACAGAATAAAGCTTCTGATTTATCAGACTCATCTAATAATCTTTCCTTTAGAATTAATGCTGTTCCATGTCCGATCAAACAATCTCGCTCCATTTCTCCAAATTTAAGACCACCTTCTCTGCTTCTACCTTCTGTAGGTTGTCTTGTTAATATCTGTACTGGACCTCTAGCTCTTGCATGGATTTTATCATTAACTAGATGATGTAATTTTTGGTAAAAAGCAACACCAACAAACACATCTGATACTAATTTTTCTCCTGATCTACCATCATACATGACTTCTCTACCATATTTTTGGAAGCCAAGTTCATGTAATCCATCCTTAATTTGATCTGCAGAAACTCCTTCAAACGCGGTTGCACCTATTTTCTTACCAGAAGCACAAGCTAGTTTTCCAGCTAATAACTCCATTAATTGTCCAATAGTCATTCTAGAGGGAATTGCATGAGGATTAATAATTAAATCTGGTGATAAACCAGTTTCTGTAAAAGGTAAATCCTCCTGTTTTATTAATACTCCAATAATTCCTTTTTGCCCATGTCTACTAGCAAATTTATCTCCTAATTCAGGTATTCTTAGAGATCTCATTTTAACTTTAATGAGTCTATGACCTTCTTGAGTTTCAGTAAATACAACACCATCGACAATACCTGATTCACCAAATCTCATACTAACTGAAGTTTCTCTTCTTCTTTCCATTGGTGGGATATCAAATTCTTGTTGAGATTCAAGAAATCTAGGTGGTGAAGTTCTACCAATTATTACTTCTCCTTTTTTACCATCTACTTCGGTTTCAGGTTCAACTACACCATCTTCTGAAAGATGACGATATACCTCTGGTGCTTTAAATCCTCGTACGTCATCGCTTGGTACCTCAAATTTATCCTCTTGTCCACCAGGATATCTCCTTTCCTCTGCTTCATATGATCTAAAGAAAGTTGATCTACCTAATCCTCTATCTATTGAGGACTTATTCATTATCAGTGCATCTTCCATATTGTATGCACCATAAGATAGTACTCCAACAACAAAATTCTGTCCTGCTGGCCTTTCATCAAATCCAATGGCTGTCATTCCATGAGTTCTGACTAATGGAGCTTGGGGATAGTGCAAAATGTGTGCTCTTGTATCTAATCGAAGTCTGAAATTTGCTGCATATAATCCTAAAGATTGTTTGGCCATACCTGCTTCATAGACGTTTCTGTCTGAACGATTATGTTCAGGGAATGGAATAAGTGACGCACAAATTCCTAATATGGTTGCAGGGGATATTTCAAGATGAGTATGCTCTCTAGTTAATGAATCAATATCAATAGCTATGTATGAATTTTCTTCTTCTTCGGCATCTAAATACTCAATAATACCTTGTCTAGTTAAATCACTCCATCGTTTTAATCCATTATGGACATCATCTATTTGATCCTTAGATAATGATGGGATTCCATCTTTGACAATGATTAAGGGTCTTCTAACTCTACCTTGATCTGCATTTATCTGAACTTCCATCGTGTCTGAATAATAGGCGACATTGACTTCTGGAGCAAAAATTCTATTTCTTCTTTGATGTCGAATTTTTCTAGTTAATCCTTCTCCGTCGTCACAGTATCCAACAAGGGCACCATTTAGAAACACTTTTGATAAATCTGGATCTGGTCTATCTGTTTGCTCAAGACCAATATCTAGTAATTCTTGTAATACATAATCACTATCAATAAATGTACTAATATATGCTTGTAAAGCTAAATTTTTAACTAAACCACAATTAGGTCCTTCTGGTGTCTCATTAGGGCATATTTTACCCCAGTGTGTTGGATGTAAATCTCTGGCCTCAAAATGAGGTTGACTTCTAGAAAGTGGAGATACCACTCTTCTTAGGTGAGATAATGCAGACATATAATTGGTTCTGTCAAGTAATTGTGATACACCAGCTTTTCCTCCAACCCAGTTTCCTGTTGCTAATGCATGTCGTAATCTTTCTGTAATTACATCTGCTCGAACTGCAGTTTTAAGAAATGCACCTTTTTTATTTGCATTTCTTTCTAATTGATATTTAATATCTCTAGTCAAGCTTCTGAATGCATTTCTAAATAGTAATAATAGTAAATCACCAGCAAGATTTAATCTTTTATTTGCATAATGATCTTTATCATCTTCATCTCTAAAACCAATTTCTAATTCAAGGACTTTTTGTGCCATTAGACATAGGAAATTGGCCTTATTCAAACGATTTGAAGCTTCATTTCCAAGATGAGGTAATAAATATCTATCTAATACCTGTTCTGTTCGATTAACACGATATTCCTTAGTTTGACCAACTGCTACTCTTTTACCTATAAAATCTAAGGCTTGTTCTTGAGTTCTAACAGTCTCACCTTGAAGAATGGGAAGTAATTTAGATTGTATTCTAGGATCATTACCAATCTTCCTAGCAATTGCACCATCCTTTTCAAGCCCAAGAGCTCTTAATAATACTATAAGTGAAATCTTTCGTGATACGCTTGGAAACGATACTCTTAATGTTCCATCTCTTGTTCTTTCGAGGGTAACTGGTGCTCTAAAACCTTTCAGTGTCGAAAATACTTTAGCTAATGCAGTTGAACTCTTGTTTGAAAGCTTTTCAACAAGTATTCTGTTTGGTGCAAGGTCTTCTTGAGTTACAAGTACTCTTTCTGTTCCATTGACAATGAAATAGCCACCGGGATCTTGAGGATCTTCACCATGTGCTTGAAGTGTAAATTTATCTGGACTATTCATAGCTAATCTGCACCGATTTGATCGTAGCATAATTGGCATGTGTCCAATATAAACATTTGTGGTAGATGTACCACCAATTTTTTTGTTTACTCCAAATGGTGCTTGCTCTTCTTCAGGATAACGGGGTGTCATTTTTAGAGTAATTGGTGCTGCATAGGTCAAGTTTCTTGTTCTTGCATCCATTGGCCACACGCTAGAAGTGGACCCATCTGCTTCTTTAATCTCAGGTTCACCAAGTGTTATTTCTCCTAATTCAACATACATCCCACTTGGATCATCAGGATGAATGGTTTTTTCTTCATCAACTACCTGTTGTAATCCATTTTTAATGAATAAGTTATAACTATCCAAATGTTGTCGTACTAATCCTAATTCTTGGAACATGGAATTAAGCACTGTCCACTTTTCATCTGCAGTAAATGTTTCCCTATTTGACTTTAACATAATGAATCCCCGAAAAAAAGTACTGTAGTCTCAGTACAATGTCGACATATCAACATCTATTTTATTATAATTTAAGATGAATGATAGGGACTATAAATTACGATGAATTGAGGTAAGAATATTTATTTTATCTATAAAATTCAAAATGTATGAATTCTTTATGTATGGGTAAGATTTACTCAATTAATGATTTATGTTTGGAAAACAATATATAAACGAGGACATAATCCAATATAGAATACTGCAAATTTATCTCATTGTATAGTGGTATTTCTAATAATCTAGGGGGGGTTTTTAGATGTTTATAAGGAAGATTGTTATAATATGTCATCAGAAAGTGTATTGAAATCAACTATCAGTACTATAGAGGAGATTGTACCTAGTGATTTCAAGATCACAAAAATTGAATTTGAAGGTCCAGAAGTAGCAATTTATTCAACAAACCCTGAAATTCTAGTTGATGATGTAGATCTTGTGAGCAAAATTGCAAAAACTATTCGAAAACGAGTGGTTGTAAGATCTGATCCTAGTATTAGACTATCTTATGATGCAGCTAGAGAAAAGGTAAAGAAAATTATTGGTGATGAATTCGAACTTGGGGATATTGATTTTGATGATTCATTAGGTGAAGTAATCATTCATATTGATAAACCTGGAAAATTAATTGGAAAAACAGCAATTGATACCAAGGAAATAATTCATCAAACCTATTGGAGGCCAAAGATTTATCGTATCCCTCCATTACAAAGTAATGTCATTCGTTCAATTCGAAATGTTTTAACATCGGATAGTACAGAAAGGAGTAATGCGCTAAGAAAAATTGGGAAGATTGTACATCGGGAAGCATTATTAGCTGAACCAATTGTTCGTATTACTGCGCTTGGAGGTTATATGGAGGTTGGTAGATCATCTACTTTATTGCAAACTGGTGATTCTAACATCCTGATTGATTGTGGCGTGTCTGTAGGGTCTGCGAATGCTTCTAATATGTTACCTCGTTTTGATTTACCCGAGTTTGAAATTCATAATTTAGACGCAGTTATAGTTTCTCATGCTCATCTAGATCATTGTGGATTTGTCCCTTTTCTTTATAAGTATGGATATGAAGGTCCTGTATATACAACTGATCCAACTCGGGATTTGATGACAATGCTTCAGATTGATTATCTGGATATCGCAGAAAAAGAAGGTAAATTATTACCGTATTCTAAAAATGATATTCGGAAACAGACTTTACACACGATAACTATTGGTTATGGTGAAGTAACTGATATCGCACCAGATGTAAAATTAACATTTCATAATGCAGGTCATATTTTAGGTTCTTCCATAGTTCATCTTCACGTAGGAAATGGTAGATATAATTTAGCTTTTGCTCATGACTTTAAATTTGCAAATTCTAGATTATTAGATCGGGCTGTAAGTAAATTTCCCCGTTTGGAGACATTAATTATGGAATCTACTTATGGGAATCCTCAAGATATCACTCCATCTAGACAAGAATGTGAAAACCAACTGAGTAATATTATCAACGAAGCGATAAATCAAGGAGGGAAGGTATTAATCCCTGTGCTCGCTGTTGGTAGAGCTCAAGAACTTCAACTTGTTATTGAAAATTTAATGAGAAATGAAAAAATACCTACTGTACCTGTTTATATTGATGGTATGATTAAAGAAGCAACTGCAGTAACTACAAGTCATCCTGAATTTCTTTCTAAACAATTGAGAGATCGAATTTTTATTGCTTTGGATAATCCTTTCTTATCTCAAGTTTTTCAAACAGTTTCCTCTTCTGAAACAAGAGATGAAATTTTAGCTGGAAATCCATGCATTATTATGGCTACGTCTGGTATGTTAGTCGGTGGGCCCAGTGTTTATTATTTCA
>JAOUKW010000647.1 GCA_029882335.1 Candidatus Heimdallarchaeota archaeon
TCGGATGAACGATTACCTGATTGAATAAATAATTTTTCTTGGTTCATTAATAAATCATAAAATACTGGATTAAATGTAATAATTGCATCATTTGCAATTTCTATTTTCTCGCAATCACATCTGATTTCATCATATATTTCCTTGTTAATTAATTCAACATTTGCATTTATTTCCGCATCATCTAAATGAATGGTTACAGTAACACTCATACTTGGTAAAATGGTTTCAATTCCCTCAATATCTAATAATTTTGTGTAATTCGAATAAATATGTTCAAAATCGTTTGCAGTAAATAATGCAGAATAATCCCCAATTTTACCATATTCTTTTTGTTCTTGATCTAATGTAATTAACAAATTTTGATTATTAAATACAATTAGAAAAGCTATTATTGGTATAACATACCTGTAATTATATAAATTTTTAATTACAAGATATAAGTTTACCCTACCTTTGATACTATACTTTGACAAAACAACTCTCAGCAAGAAAGCTGATAAACATATTATTACAAAACCAAAAATGCTAAATAATTTCCACAAGATGGAAGGACTGATTTGTGCTACTAATTTAGTATCAAAAGATTCAATATGTAATAAAGGCAAAGTAAATATTGAAATTGAACATACGAGAATTACAATATTGATAGTTTTAGATTTGAATGATGTTTTGGTTTGATTTAATATTTTGTACTTAATTATTCTTTCATTCCTATAAGATAACCAAATAACATATGTAAATTGCAATATAATAAATGGAATTAATACCGCACTTAAATCTGGACGGAGTAGGCGGGGTATTAGATATTTTGAACTGAAAAAATAAATCGATAAATTAAGTAATGTTGGGTAAATTGCATACAATTTTGTAAACACTTTTCTCACTGAATGTATTGAATTTCCCCTCATATATAATAAATAAAACATTGAATTCTGTTCCTTCAAATAAAGGTACACCGCAATTAAATATATTATTTCTAAAAATATCAGAAGGGAAATACTTCCATTAATAATTTCATCAGATGAAGATAGATTAATTGCAATCGCATTTAATTTTCTTGTAAGAAAATCGTACTTAATGATGTCAAAGCTTCTTTCAAATTTAAATAAATAATATATTTTTTGACTGTAATCTTGTAAATCAACCTCTATTTCATCTATATTTCTATAATTTCTTAATACTTCGTCTTGTAAGTAGAATTGAATTCCAATCTCCCAATTATATGCATTTACATTTTGTATAACATCCAATACACTTTCATCTAAATGGAAAATGATAAAATTTGAATTTATTGCATATAACCTATTAAATCTATGATTGTTTGCGTCTATTTGATTATAATCTCCAAGATCAGGAAGTCCATTCATAATATATGTTTCATTTTCAAAAATTTCTACATTTCTATTTTCCTTCAGTAAATGAATATTAATTGGATTTGACGTATTATTAAATAAATTTTCTATATTATGTATTAACTTAATATTTTCATTAATATTTAATT
>JAOUKW010000015.1 GCA_029882335.1 Candidatus Heimdallarchaeota archaeon
GGCCAACCGGAAGAAATACGACAGGGAATAAAGTAGAAAAAATCCCCTTAGCAATTGATAGTGAACCAACTGAAAAAATCGTCCTTCCTAACCCATTGGTTAATACAGAAGGTGAGAAAAAACATTTGGAGAATATTGTATTTGTGTACTCCAGGTACACAGGAAGAATTTCATAAAAGGAGTTATTTATATGACAGAAACAAATAAAGAAACTATAGATGAAGAATTATCTCGGATTAAGGAAGAGATGAAAGAAATTAAAGAACTACTCAAAGATAAAAGAGATAACATTAATGATGAGGATAATTTTGATGACTCAGAAGGAACTAGTAGAAATTTTAAATTTGATTTTGGTACTACATTTGATGATATAGATATTGATGTAGATTCACTCGATGTTACTATTAATCAATATTTGGCATCGGTTATGTCTGGTATCAAAAATAATTTTGCTGTAAATATGAGACAATTTTCAAGAGATTTCTCCAGATTTGGCAAAGATGCAACAAGGGAAGCAGATAGAATAAAAAGAGAAGCAGAAAGAGTAAAAAGAGACCTTGATAGAGAGAAAAGAAGAATCTCAAGAGAATTTACCAGAGAACAAAGAGACATTCACAGGACGTTTAAGAATAAATTCAAACACTATAAAACTGAAAGTGTCGAATACAGACCATTAGAAGGGGAAGAACTAGAACAATTTTTTGAAAGCAGTCCAGCTTTGGCATCTGCACTATCAGATAGTAGAAGATTAAAATTACTAAAATCACTCGAGAATGGACCTGCATATCAAGGAGAATTATCAGAAAAAACAGATTTGAAGGGAGGTACATTTAAACATCACATGGATATCCTATTACAAACAAATTTTGTTTATCAAGAGCAGACAAGAGGAAGATATTTGATTACTCAACTTGGTGTTGAGGCATTGAAATTAGTTGAAATTTTATTTAGGAGACTAGAAAATGAAACAAAGTCAGAAGAAATTGCTGTAAATGTCACATTTGATGAAGATGAGGCGGATATTGACGTTGTTGAAGAAGATGAGGATTTATCTTCTAAGGGAGATAATTAATCTGGAATTAGGTGAACAAGATGAATATTAAAATAGATGACTTGATACTTACTGGTAAAGGTTTTATGGCAGAAGAAGTAGACTGGCTTGACGACAATTTTAAGATGATTGCAAATCAAGTTGAATTTCTTCAAGTTAAAGAAAAACAAACAAACACACCTATTGGTTGGTTTGTAAATGGATATATGACGGTTATGGCAGATTTGACCGTACACACAACTAAGGGAATGAAAGGAAAATCAATTAAAAAAGAATTACAATATACATTGATCTTAGACACAAATTTGAGACTAAAAACAATAATACCAGAGGATTTAACAGACTTTGATATTGAGAAACCTACTGCGATATTACAAAAAATATTAAGTAATAATTGGAAGAAGGTTAACTTAAAAGATTCAGATACGGATATTTCGAGTTTAGTTTTATTATCTACTGCTTCAGATACAATGCTATTGCAAGAGGAAAATCAGACGATTTGGATTAGTTCAGAAGATGGAATATTTGTACTTAATAAGAAAAATGATAAATTAACCATGGTTTCAAAAAACGATGGAATATTGAATATCAATGGAGATCAAGATATACAATTAGGAAATGGTGAAATCAGAATTGATGGTGAAGTATTTAATCCTGAAAAGATAATACAAAATATCTCACAATCCATTAATAAAGCATTTAAATCGATGAAATTTTCATTTGATTAATCAAATTAAATCCGTTTTTAACCAAATACTCAACTATTACATATTAATGAGATACTTATGAATATATTATTCACTGGTTTCGAACCATTTGGTGACTCAAATATTAATCCAACAGAAGAAGCAGTAAGGGAGATGGATGGAAGTATAATAGGTAATCATCACCAATTCAGAGTCATCGGGAAAGTTATACCCCTTAGATACCATGAAATCAGAAATGAACTGAGTAAATTAATTAAGGAATTCAAACCAGTAGCAATTTTATTATCAGGTCAAGCAGGTGGGGAGGAAATCAGATTAGAAAAAAATGCTTATAATGAGTCGACTTCAAAGGTTCCATATAATTGTGGTACAATTGTTAATAATGAAATCTTAGTAACACGGGGTCCAAAAAAGTTAACGTCGATTCTACCTTTAGAATTATTTAATAGAAGACTAAATATAGAAAAAATACCTGTAAAATACTCAGAAAATGCAGGTAGATTCGGCTGTAATCAAATATTTTATTATGCAAGATATGATCATCCAAACATACCCTCTGGTTTCATTCATGTACCTCTCTTACCTCAACAAGCAAAAAAAGATCAACCTTCTATGACACAAGAAACAATCAATAGAGGTTTATTTCTAATAATTAGTGAGTTAGCTAATTATTTATCAATAAACTTGATAGCGTAGGTTTGAAAATTATGTCACAAAATGATCCTTGTATTAAAGCATCGAATTTATTTAAAAAAGGAGATATTAAAGGTGCTAAGACTAAGATTACAACTTGTATAAAACAGCTTGAAAAACAAATAAGAGATTTCAGAAAAGATATTAATAAACAGACTATGGTTAAATTACGACTATCTCAAGTCTTATGGTTGGAAGGACAAATTCACATTCACCTAAATAATATTAATAATGCAAAAGCATCATTTATCAAATGTCGTAACTTTGTCAATGGTTTTCCAGAAACCAATGAATTATTGGAATTCAAAGGCCAAATAGATTACACTTTATCCCAAATAGAAATTCATATGGGAAATATTGAGGAGGCAATTAAATTATTAATTAATAGTCAAGATTGCTATAACAAAGCCTCTAAACATATCAAACAGATTGATTCTCTCTATAGATTAAAAGAGATATATCAGGAATTAAATCAAGGTAATCTGGCTTTACAATGTTTAGATAAAATTGAAAAACTTATTAAGAAGGTTAATAAAACGGAAAGAAAATACCTTCAAGCAAGAATTGAATTGGATAGAGGAAAAATCATTGTTAATTCAGATAAATTTAAGGCAGAAAATTATTTCAAATCTGCAAGACAGAAATTCTCCAAATTAAATAACGAAAAAGGAGAGGCGGAATCTATGCTTCAACTTGCGATCCTATATGATGAACTAGAAAAGCATGATTCAGAAGAACTGCTTTTAAACGCACTAGAATTAGCAAAACTTAAAGAAGAAGTACAACTACAAAGTACAATAATGATACAAATTGGGTTAAGCCTCTTAAAGTCTGGAAAATTTACAGAAGGAAAAGAAAAACTTATTGAAGGTTTAGAATTAAAAACCGCGACAGGAGATGAGGTTGGGGCAGCAAGAGCATTAATAGAATTAGCTCGAATTAGTCTTATTACCGCTAGAAATGAGGATGATTTATTAACTGCAAGAAAATTTGGAGAGAGAGCGTATAAAATATATGATGAGAAAAAAATGATTATCCTTAAAGCGAATTCACTGGATATGTTGGGAACAATTAATACTAAACTTGGAAATTATAATATCGCCCTATCACAATTAAATGATGCTAAGAAAATTTACAGAAAACAAGGAGACAAAATTTCAGAGGCTAAAATGCTACTACAACAAGCAATTGCATTTGATTTACAAAATAGCCCTACTGAAGCGATTGATGCCTTAATTCGGGCAGAAAAAATATTTGAGAAAGGAAATGACAAACAGGGCCTTGCAGAAACATGGCAATTATTGGGGATTTTTGAAGGCAGAAGAGAAAAACAGTTGGGATTAGCTTATTTAAAGAAAAGTAAAACACTTTATCAAGAAATCATTAAAAACAATAAAAATTTATACCCGATAATCGAAGTTATAGATAAACACATAGAAGAGTTAAATGTTGATTAAACTAGCCAAGATATGTATTTAACTTCCTATCAAATGATTCAGGGTGATCTGGAGGGTCTAACATAAACACTGGTTGTGGTTTTGTTTCTACAAAAACTTGAACATTTACAACCTCTAATACACTTCCTGCTAATTTATGTAATTCTTCTGCACTTTCTTGAGATAATGCATCGATTTCCAAACCATTCTCCAAATTAGCAGTTGAATTCATACTAATATCGGGATTTATATTAAGAAAACGGACTACTCGCTTTAACTCATTCAAAACCATAAAGGCACGAACTGCTTTTGCTTCATATTCCTTTTCAAATATTACATTGATTTTGTATCTATTTGTTAATCGACCTACTAACCGAATTAAGAACTCACCAGCATAAACCATTTCTTGAGCTTTCGTTGATTTGGGAATACCATGTGTTTGAATCTCATTATAGATGTCATTAAGCATTTCCAAAATATCTAAGATGTATCCTTGATAATAAACGGTTGATAATAATGAAGACCCACCTGCAGAAAGTAATCGAATTGTTGTTCCTAGAGTTTCAAAACTTGGATCAAATTCGATTTCTTTTACTAAATCGGATGCTTGAAGAATAAGTTCGATACCCTCTTTATTCTGATTTTGTGCAATTACCATCGGTAGAGCAGAATTTAAAATGGTAATCATTTTTTCTAATTTCATTAAATTGTGTTGAATTGATTCAGCCATTGATAGTTCCTTAGTATTGTTTTATTTTATTATTTTAACAACCTTTTGATTTTTAAAAATTTTTTTTTTAAAAATATCAACTTGAATTGCCTCAATTAGATGATATTAAATAAAATATAAAGATTATATAATAATGGCGAAAAATGAAGTTGAAAATATCAAAAGAATTGATTTATTTGGCGGATTTTTACTAATTACTTCATTATTATTCCCAATATTGTGGATACAATTTCAAAATACCTATTTTTCACTTCTCTTATTTTTTTTAATTATACTTGGGATCATCATAATTGGATATTATATTCAAAAGGTTAAAACACTTATTTTAGCAATCAACACACCAATTGCCAATACATTTGTGACTCTTGGAGGAATAATATCACTCTATCAACTTGCTATCCAATTTAATTTTTCAACTAATTTTAAACTACCAATTATTCCATGGTATTGGTCAATAATCTTAATTTTTACGGGTATAATATTCAAACTATTCCTGCTTGATGAAGCATTTCAATATTTTATTAAAAATATAACATTAAAAAACCAATTACGAGGGGGATTAATTATCATTGCGATAGTTTTAGCAATTGCATATTCGCTAACAAAACAAGACATTTACATTTTATATTCAACATGTTCGTTATCATTAATAGCACTGAGTGATCCAGCATATAAAAAAGAAGTCAAAACACATGAAAAGATTTTCGTGATTTTTAGTTCAATATTAATTTTATTAATGTTTGTAATATTTGATAATGCAATATTTAGAATCTCTTTGATTATACTATTTGTATCAATATTCATCTGGGGAATAAGTATTAAAGAATTCATAGCTAATATTTCTAACCTTTTAAATCATATTTACCTTGGATTAATTATTGTTATTAATTATTTACGTAACAAAATAAAATCTAGTATTACATGGATCGTCAATCATCCAATACAAGCAGTCAAAGAACTATTTTTAATCTCCAGTATAATACTTGTACTCCTATTTATCTATACATCAAATCAATTGTATTTACTAGTAGCCATAATATGTTTTGCTATTAGAATTTCTCAATTTCTAAAAAAATTCATGATATGGATTGTTTCCAGCCTGAAATCCATGATTTTGGCAGTTTATAACCTTATAAGAGAAATCTTTAATTTGATATATAGAACTTCAAATAAATTCTATAATTGGGTTCTAAATAATAAATTTCTAGCTTTCAGAATTTTACTTCTGATACTTTCCATACCTGCATTCATTCTAATTGATAGCAAGAACAATTACAATATAATTGTATTTAGTGTTCTTATAACACTTGGAATATTACCAAGTCTAATTTTACCAATTAAAAACTTCAGTATCAACCTTATCAAATTTACAAGGTCACTCTTGAATAACATCATTTCCAGCTTGCATGAGTTGTTTATTTATGTCAAATCAAATCCATATGGTATTATTAAAGGAGTAACATATCTGTCCTCAATTGGAATTTGGCTTTTCAAACCATTCAATTCATTGAGTACGAATAGTAATAATCTAATCTCATTTATTTTATTTATAGTCGCGATTATACTTACTTTCCCAAATTCAATTATATCCATCAAAAATAAATTAATTAACTATCTCACAGACGTAACTAGACTATTTGGTTTATCAGGTGTGAGTTTTCTAATTTTAGCCATGTTTATTGAAAATCCTCTCCTTTCACTTGTATTCATTATACTTTCTTCAATTTTCTTAAGTTTTTCATGGGAAAATTCAATACCAGTGATGATCGGCTTAATATTACAATCATTCACACATTTCATCCATCATATTTTCATGTTTTTTTCAAGATTTCGAAATTTTGGTTATATTATATCCTTCATTAGTTGGATATTATTAATCCTAAGTTTTTTCTATAATTTCATCTTTGACAGAAATGATTTAATAAGAATATCAATATTTGTTTTATCAATTTGTCTATGGAACTTGGCATATCCTCATAGAAGATATCAGTTTATTAGACTACTAAAAGGAGCGTATAACTTTATTTATTCCATGATTTACAATATCATGTTAACTGGATATAAGATACTAAAGTCAATATTTAGATCCCTTTACAATAATTTAATTCTCGTAATCATTTGGTTAGTAGCATTTGCATTGGCACTTATTGGTATTTCATTGATTTTACCATCATTACATTTTATAGCTGAATTGATTTTTGATGATTTAACGACAAATAAACTAGCATCTTTTATCGTAGGTTTATCGTTAATTGGAATTTCATCACTAACCTTCCAGCAAACATATAAGAAAAGATCAGTTATTTCTTTTCAACAGGAGGTAAAATAGATGTCTGAAAATCCAAGATCTAAATTAGATATTATAACAATTATTTTGACAGTAATTGGGGTATTAGTTGTAATAAACGATCAACAAATTGGATTAACATTGATTTTTGTTGCTGGTCTTTTATGGACAGCAGGAATTGTGTTAAGACGATTAGAAAAAATTGGTGCAGAAATGTTTGCTTTTGGTTCTATTTTAGTTTGGGTTGGTTATTTATTATTTGCACTACCAATACTTGGATTTGCTTGGAATTTATTTAAAGATTCAAACACTGAAATAATACTATTTATTGCAGGAATAATATTGATATTATTAGGCTATACTACTGAATATTATGATCTAAATATCCGTTTCGTTGAATTTTTACGGAAAACAAAAATAAAATTCGATTTAGCATGGAGAAGAATCTCAAGGAGCATATTAAAATCACCATGGATATTGATAGCATTTATTGTTTCAATATATCTTCTAATGACGCTAACTCTGCCAGAATTTTTGTACCCCTTGCAATTAATCGTGCCTGGTAAAAAATTATCTTTCTATTATCTGATAATTGTATGCTTTATTATTACTCCATTATCAATTGAATTTAAAGACTTTATCTTCGCAGGAATAGAAACATTAGTTGGTATTTTTTCAATAATTTTTCAATGGCTATTTTGGAGAATAAAGTCAATTCCCCAATTATTTGTATCTTTGATAAAGTTAATTAAAGAATTTTTCGCACATATGATTTCTTTCATAAGTTCAATATTTTATTTATTTATTCAAAGAAAATATATAATTAGCTTCTTCGGATCTCTAGTATTCGTATTTTACGGCTTATTACATGGAGATATGATTCTTTTATATTTTACTTCATTTTTCTTAATATTAACAATTACATACTTCATCTCAGAAAATACAGAGGTAGTAAGTGATAGAATAAACAGCATCCATCAAAGAACATATCAAAGATCTTTATTTGTTAGAAATAGATTTAAAAAGAAAGATCTTATTTGTCCAAAATGTAAGCAAATTTTTCCAGAACAAAATAGATTTTGTATTAAATGTGGATTTGAAATATCTAAATGTATGGTGTGCAAGGGTAAAATTATAGCTTTAGAAACAATTATACAGTGTAATAATTGTGACGCACCAGCCCATGAGGATCATATTTTAAAATGGATAATGATAAAAAACATATGTCCAAACTGTAGGGAGCAATGGAATTAGATGTATTTTGTATTATATGATGATGATTGTGGTTTTTGTAGTAAAGTCGCGAAAACAATTGAAAATATTTTTCGTAAAAATATTAGATCTATTGCGATGGGACATCCAATATTGCAAGAAAAGGGATATAATATTATGGGAGATGATTTTTGGTACAGCTTTCACTTTATAAAAAATTCAAAATGGTACACTGGTGTAAGTGGGATGATTGAGATTTCTAGTTTATTACCATTTGGAAGAATTTGGAAAAAACTCTTACAATTTCCATTAATTTCATATCTATTACTGAAAATGCTAACTTATTTTAGGTTTACTAGAAAACAGTCTTGCAAAATTAGATAAATTAGATCTAACCTTTTAATAAGTAATCAATTAGATCTTCTTGTAGATTTTTTAGAACATTTTTATCAATTTCCTCAGTTGAATTAACTGCAATCATTCGAGTCCGAATAAGGAAACTGAGTTTATTATAATCAGAAACAATTTTATCAGCAGCATCTAAATAATAAATGCAAAGCAATATTACCTCGTCTTCACCAAGTTCTTCAGAGTATTTCTCAAGTGAATACACTAGTGATGATACAGATAAATCAGTAGAAGTTGTTACCGGCATTGGTCCGTACAATCCCTCAATAAAAGATTTGTCAAAACCAAGGAGCGTAAAGTAAAATACCCCATTTCGTAATAAATCAGTTTCATCAAATAAATCATTACCAATGGTACTGATTATTTCGGGTCCATACTCATCTAAATGAATTACTGATATAAATATAGAATTTTCAAGTTCCTCTACCGTTGTACCTGTATTTGAAAGTAAGTGGACATTATTTTCTGAAAATATTGCTTTAGGTAAACCAATTTTTGGGAGATCAATATCCTCTACAAGATGTGAGAATCTCTTCTTGGATGAAATAGTTATAATTGCATCATTATATATTGAATTTACTATATCATCAGAATAAATTAATTTAAGTTCAGATTCTAATGATTGAGGAATACTTGTAATAAGTTTTAGTACTTCTTGTTCATCAATTGTCCCCCACATCTTTTGATCTGGTTTTAAGGTAAAATCATTCACATTTAATATCAGAATCCCTTGAGCTGAGAGTTGATATCGCTCAAAAACAGATTTCATTTGAATTTTTATCATTTTTTTGACAGGGGGTGAATTGTAATTTAATAATTCTCTAAAAAAGGCACTTATTAATAGACAGGATAATCCAACTATAGATAGCTTCTCAATACCTGGAGAAACGAATGTATCAGATATCTTGTCAATCAAATCTAATACTTCATCTCTATCAAATGGTTTTCGTAAAAAATCAACAGCACCAGCACGCATTGAAGCAGAAATTGCCTCATTTTTGGATAACCCCGATAACATGATTACCTTTGATGAAGGATTAAGTGTATTTATTTCTTTTAATATATCAAAACTTGATATATCAGGTAAAATAATATCCAAGAAAATTAGATGAGGATTAATATCTACAATATTTTCAATTAACTCACTACCAGAGCTAAATGAAATAACCGTATGTCCTGCTTCTTTAATTATGTCCTCAAGTAAGTTTTGAACAAATAACGAATCATCAACAATTATACAACTAAGAGACACTTTCATATTTATCTGTACATCATCATCTTTAGATTTTATGATTGATCGTTAATCATTGGCAATTTTTCTTCTCTAACAATAAAGAAATATAAATTATTGTGTTTATATAGAAACAGTTAGAACATTGGTTAGTGATTTGTTTTGAAATTTCTCTCTGCAGAAAAAGAATTTGGAAATATTGAGTATAAGTACTCATTAATTGGTAAAAAGGATGATAATACTCGTTTAGAAGAGCTTGCATCACAAATGAAATTCAGATTATATGAAGGTCAAGGAGAAGCATTATACTACGTGGGTGTTTCAGATGATGGTAATCCAAAGGGAATCCCCAGTGATGATTTAGATGAGTCTATGCTTACTTTGAAAAAAATTGCAGTGATTGCAGATTCACGAATTACCATCTTAAGAAGAGTGCAGGGTGAAGAAGGTGAAGTTGCAGAAATAATAATTAGACAAGAAAAAAAACCAGATGAACTTCCAGTTGATATTAGAATTGCCTCAATCGGTAATGTTGATGCAGGAAAATCCACACTTATTGGCGTTTTATTTAAGGGAGATCTAGATAATGGTAGAGGAAGCGCTAGAAGTTCTGTGTTCCGATACCTTCATGAACTGGAATCAGGTAGAACATCTAGTGTGGGAATTACTGTTATTGGTTTTGATATAAATGAAAATATTGTAAATCACAATAAAATTCATCCGCCCACTGACATTGAACTTCTAGAACAATCCATTAAAACAATTTCATTTCATGATCTCGCAGGACATGAGAAATATTTGAAAACCACAATCTACGGCTTAACAGGACTATTACCAAATTATGCTATGTTGATTGTTTCAGCCAATCAAGGAGTTCTTCAGATGACAAAAGAACATCTTGGATTAGTAGTAGCACTGAAAATTCCATTTTTTGTGGTTCTAACAAAGATAGATATAACTCCACACGAAAGAACAATTCGAACAATACAAGAACTGAAAAAACTATTAAAAATACCAGGAGTTTCAAAGGTTCCTTTGATGGTAAAAGACAAGGAAGATCCGATAGTTGCTGCTTTAAATATTGAAAAAAGCTCAATTGTACCAATTTTTCAAGTTAGTGCAGTAAATGGTGATGGCATGCCTAATTTAATTAAATTTTTAAATTTAATCAAAGCACCTCAGAATAAATCATTACAACGTGAAAGTGTATTCAGAGCATATATAGATGATATATTTATGGTATCAGGAGTCGGTACAGTTGTCGCCTGTATGATTTATTCAGGAAGTTCCTCACCAAATGATAAACTTTGGCTAGGTCCATTTGATGATGGTTCATTTATTGAGGTCAGAATAAAATCTATTCACTACAAAAGAGTGAATGCGAGTATTGTAGTTGCAGGTCAAAATGCGACTTTTGCTATTGCCAAGGTAAAAAGAGATCAAGTCCGAAAAGGGATGGTTTTACTAGGAACTCAGGTCGAAAAAAGTGCTGCATTTGAATTTGAAGCAGAAATATATGTTTTATATCATTCTACAACCATCCGAATTGGTTATACACCAGTAATTCATTGTAGATCTATCCGTCAAAGCGCTAAAATGATAAAAATCAATCAAGAGCAATTACGAACCGGAGACAGGGCGAATGTAAGATTTAAATTCATGTATAAGCCAGAATATATACAAATTGGACAAAGAATTGTATTTAGAGAGGGTAGAACCAAGGGAATAGGTATTATTAATAATATATTTTAAAATATTACAGATTTCCTCTTTCTTCCTGTTCTCTTTCTATTGACTCGAATAATGCTTTAAAATTACCTTTTCCGAATCCTTCAGATCCTTTCCGTTGAATCACTTCAAAAAAGAATGTAGGGCGGTCTTGAATGGGTTTTGTAAATAACTGTAGCAAATATCCATTTTCATCTCGATCAACGAGTATACCTAGTTCAGCTAATTTTTCGATATCTTCATCTAAAGCACCTACACGATCACTAAGATTAGAATAATAAGTTTGTGGAACAGAAATAAATTCAACTCCTTTGGATTTCATCTCTTTAACTGTAGTTAAAATATCATTTGTATGAAGAGCAATATGTTGAACACCCGCAGAATGATAGTAATTCACATATTCCTCAATTTGAGACATTTTTCTACCTAATGCAGGTTCATTTATTGGCATCTTTACCAAATTATTATAATTTCGGACAACTTTAGACTTAAGTGCAGAATATTGGGTATTTATATCATTCTCTGAAAATTCAATAAACGTACTAAATCCAAATACATCATGATAAAAACTTACTGTTGGATCCATTTGATTCCAATTTACATTACCTACAATATGATCGATTCGCTCGATTCCCTTAAATTCAGTATCTACATCTCTTGTATATTTATGATATCCAGGCATATATATTCCATCGTAGTTATCCCGTTCTATGAACTTATGTATGGTATCTCCATACGTGCTAATAGTTGCATATCTCAATGAACCAAATTCATCTTGAATTTCTGTTGGAGGAGTAAGTCCTTTTGCACCACGATTCAGAGATTCTTGCCATGCAACATCTACATCTCTAACAGTTAAACCAATTGATTTTACACCATCGCCATGCATTAATTGATGTGCACCCATTTCACTTGAAGGAGAGTACGGAGCGGATAAGATTATTTTGGCACCTCCTTGTTTCATAACATATGATGCATATTTTCGGTTTCCTGTTTTGAGTGACGACCATGCAACTGGTTCAAATCCTAACGCATGTTGATAATAGTATGCTGCCTGATATGCATTACCTACCCAAAATTCAACAGAATCAAAATCTTCCACAGTAAGAACATCTGTAGCTTCTTTTACTTTTTGATCTCGTTCTAATTCCAACATCCTAATTTACACTTCGATGCAATTTATATAAATCTTGAGAAAAGTAAGTTTATCATAAGATACTAAATATTGACTATTATTATGAGAAATACAATGACATTAAAATTATTCAATGAGCAAAGAAATTAGAATGAAATTAGAATATGGATTATTAATATCTTGTAAAAAAAATTTTGAATCTGCAGCAGCAAGTGAATTAAGTTTTGCATTCACAAATAATTTTGAAATTTCTAAATCAAATTTTAAAATAAAACGTCTTGGAATATCAGGATTAGTAAATGCAAAATTAAATGATGAAATTGATGTTATCAAATTAATTCATGATATAAAATCATTAGAGAATGATAAAGTATTTTTTGTGCATTGTTTAAAATTCAAACCCCTCCAATACATTGTAGATAGTAATATTGATGATATCGCAAAATGTGTTGAGAATCTAATTCCATTTGAAGGAACTTACAGAATTTCTGTAAATCGAAGACATACAAGTATCACTTCAAAAGAAATTATTACCAAAATTGCAAATGTAGTCCCTAATAAGGTTAATCTCGAAAATTATGATTTTAACATAGTTATTGAGATCGTCGCTGAACTAACAGGAATTTCTTTATTGAAACCAAATGACATCTATACAACTAAAAAAGCATTTGAGTCAATAGGAGATAATAAGGATACAAATTGGTTTTTATGATAGTTTTTTCTCCACTTTACTAATAAATTTCTCAATTAATACATTCTGATCTTTCTTTGAAAATTTTTTTGAGATATTTAATCCTGCAGCAGCTGCATGACCTCCACCAGTTCCTTCATATTCCTCAGCTAATTCTGCCATTACATCTCCAATATTAATATCAACATAGGAATTTACTCTTGCAGAACCCCGTAATTCATTATCTTTTTGGGCAAGAACTAAAACAATATCAGAACCCATTGAAAGAAAATTTCTTGCACTTGAAGATTCAAAAGCACCAATATAGGAGCAAACTAATAATATATCGGATTTTAATATTTTGTAAGTAAGTCTTTTCGCCGATTTTATTCTTGCTATCCTTTCACTGATGCTCATTCTATTTTGCAAAAGCTCATTTGCCAAATTAAAATCACCACCGAAACCGATTAATTTTGAGGTAAGATCAAATACCTCTGCATTTGAGGCATAAAGAAAACGTCTAGAATCACTTATATGTCCACACATTAGAATTGTTGAGATATCAGCAGGAATTGGTAAATTTTGATATAAAAATAATTTGGCTATAATATAGCAAGTTGAGGATGAGTTTATATCAACCATATTAAGTTGTGGGTCAGCATGGTTTGTATCATGATGATCGATCATAATAACAGGTAATTTTGATTTTTCAACCCAATCAACATATTTACCTAATTGTGATAAATTTGCAGTATCAACGGTTACTATTAATCCAAATGTATTTTCATCTAAAATATTATCTTGGTTTATATTAACATTAAATGATGTCAAAATACGCTTTGATACTAAGTTAATTCCATCAGAGTATATTGAAGTAGTTATATTTTTTCCCAATGAATTATTAAAAGCAGATAAAGCAATTGCAGAGCAAATTGCATCAGGATCTGCATTGTGATGCAACAAGATTGCAATATGAATTCCATTGTTCTTGGATAAATAGTCAATGTAATATTGAAACAAAGGTTACACCCTTCACTGGATTGAAGCTCTTAATTTCGATTCAGTTTCCTTTACGATTTTTTCTAAATCATCAACTTGTTTTTTTGCCTGCTTTACTCGTATTTCAATTAATTCAAGTTGTTCAGTTAAGTCAACTCGTGTTTTACCCACTTGAGATTTAAACATTAATTGACCTACATTTCGGTATAATTCATCTGTATCAGGTAATTCTGCTATAGATTTCAAAGTATTTTCTAATTCTCTCTGTCTACCTTGCATCTGGTAATAATTCTGTTGTAAAGAAGATAGTTGTTGAGACATCTGTTGAAGTTTTTGTAACTCTTGTTGTTGTTGTTGAGATAACGAAGGTCTAGACAATTTATTCTACCTAAATTATATTTATGATGTCTAATATAACAACTTTTAGATGAGTATTAGTACATTTAGAATATATCTAAAATTTCAAGACTGGTCTTCATCAATCTCATTATAGAATTTGTTAACGCCCGTAAAGCAACAAAGTCACTTGCAATAATTTGAATAATCAATGTGGTTTCGATCCAATTTAATTCTACAGAAGCCCTATCAGAATCACTTTGCACAACTTCAACTTCAATTGCAGATAATATTGTTTCCAACGTTATTTTATCTTCAAAGTCGATTTTTATTTCAATTTCATTCTTCATGTTTTTTTCCCCTTTTGCATTATCTTTACCTTTGCAAAAAATATTTTACGTAATGATAATGCATCAACAAATTGTATATAACAGTAACTTTCATCACTTTTATCCAGCATCATCCAAATAGAATTCTTTGTATTAATACTTACATGAAAATATTTGATAAAGAAATCGATTAATTGTGGATTTTCTGCTCTTACTTCACGAGTTGTTGACATTGGGCTTTTCCCGGGTAATCTAGAAAATCCAAATATTTTATGATCTATATATTCCTTTATTTCAAGTTGTACCCGTTCAGTGATCAATCCATCCTTTGTAACTTCATTTATCTCAAGATTTGATACTTTGTTTTGTTTTGTATAAATTAAGTATATGTATTGAAAGTTTTGAGATACAGCAGAATTCCAAAGATCTTGAAGACTCTTTCGACCTCTACGAATCACCTGACTATTTGGGATCACATGTTGAAGTAATTTTGCAAATATATTGCTATTATCTGAAGGTCTATTTGATGTCGTGATCATAATCTTTGGTCCAATTGGGACCATAATTTTTAATCCTCAAATCTTTTTTCTTGGATTTGTTTTATGGTTCCAACAGATCTTCTTCCGGCATTGGTTTGTGGAGTCCATGCACCACCTGTATATTTCGTGCTACATTTTCTACATTCCCAAATACCGATTGATTGTTTTTTAACTGACATTAATCTACACTGAGGGCATCTGTGATAGATTTTTGCAGTAGAATCTATTTCTCTAATCCTCTTTCTTAATCTAGAACCATAACGTACACCAAATCGACCACTAGCTTTTACTTTTTTTGTCCGTCTAGTCATTATATTCTACCAATTTTTTGTTAGGAATACTTGTTTAAAACTTTTAATTTGTGTTGCGCTATGTAAGTAACAACTTTTCAAATAATTACGATAAAGATTAATTAGTAAAAATTTTAAGCGTAGGAATTTGTTTTTTAATTTCTTCTCTGATTGAGGCAGATGCCCTAATTGTATCTTTCAATATTTCAAGAATGTGATTCGATTTAATACCAGATTGCCCACCTTTTTGACCAGAGACAATGTGTGTCTCTGTAGTACCAAAAGTGATTCGTGCATCAGAAATTAATTCCTCTCTTAAATCAGCATCGTTAATATAGAAATCGCCAATTTTATATGAAGTTATACTTATTGGAAATGATTTCAATTTTAAGGGGGAAAGAGTATCAAGGGTTATAATTTCACCGTTTTCCACTTGTACATCGGGTAGTTGAGTTGTTGCTAATGCTGCAAGAGCTGCGATTCCACAAGCATCAATTAAATTTCCGAAATCATCTAAAGAATATATGTCAATAATCAGAGTTCGAATTTTTTCACCCTCTATCAGACATAATGATTCAAGATCGACACACTCAGATTCACGAATTAAACGATCAGTCACCCGAGCAATTTCTATAGCATGATCTTGAGGAGGGCCTGATCTATGTTCAGGTGCAGATAGAGGTGATGCCTCAAATCCAACTGTTAGAGAACCTTTATTTGGACTATCAGGATATGGAGTCCCAATTTGTGCTTTAACACCGCAAATTACTTTTGTTTTCCCGATAGAAACTATTGATGACCCTTGTGCGGTTCCAATAATACCAGTTTCAATTTTTATCTCCCTAAATTCAGATTTTGTTCTTCCATCTAACCTTCTTTCACTTGCAAGAAGATTTTTTATATATTCTTTTTCAATTGTTAATGCTACTTGTTCAAAGTCTGACATAATTAATCCTCACTTAAATTACTGTATTCAATATCTCGTAGTATTGAATCACTATCATCCTCATTATCATCAGATGGTTTTCCACCCATAGGTTTTATTTGACCACTTGGAACAGAATACCATGCATTAGATACAGTTTCCTCTTCTACATTGTTTGTCTGGACTGTTGCTGATTCATTTGCTGTTTCTTGAGAATTTTCACTTTCCATCGCTCCAGTTTCTTGAGACGTAGTAATTTCTGCAGCTTCAACTGTAACAGCGGTTTCAGGAGTGGAAGTATCCACACTATTAGTAACTTCAACGTTTATTGAGTCATCTTCATCTTCATGCACCATTACTTCATTTAGGTCATCATCATCACTACTAATTCCAATTTCATCTCGAATCTTTAAGTATTTCTCTTTTAGTGCATCTTGAATTACTTTTACTATCTGTATGATTCCGCTTTTTGCAGTTTCAAAAGCTTCCTTGAACTGATCGAACGTGAATAAACCATCTAATTGAAATAAAGATACTTCATCAATTGTTGGAGAATATAATAAAGGTAGGTCTCCTGTTCCTTTCATATCTTCTTGACCACTCAAATCTAGAACTACTTGATCTTGATAGATACCAGCGGCTATACCCCCAGTTAAATCTCTCATAGGAATTCCTGCATCTGCTAAGGCCGCGGTAATGGCAATTGATGCAGCAGTTCTAGTACCTCCATCTGATTGAAATATTTCAACGTGTACATCAATTGCAGATCTAGGGAAAAATTTGGTTAATACTACTGATTCATATGCTTCACTTAGTACTTTAGAAATTTCTTTTTCCCTTCTTGAAGGGAAGGGTCTTTTATAATCGACTACACTAAATGTAGCCATACGATAATTTATTCTTACATTTGCCTTATTTGCTTTTGAACTATGTTTTGGATGGAGTTCTCGAGGACCAAATACAGAAGCATATACTAAATTCTTACCTAGATTCACTTTTGATGATCCATCAGCTCTATCTAATACGCCCACTTCTACTTTTAACTCTCTTAACTGTTTGGCAGTTCTACCATCCGGTCTTAAATTTTCTTCTGTCATATAATCACTTAATTTTTATTTGTATTCAACAGCTCACTTATTCTGTCGGTTAATCCACTGACGTGAGCTTCCCTGGATATTTGGTTTATTGCCTCTACAACTCTTTCTTCATCATGTATATTATTGGCTTTAATCCAGATTCGACCATTTTTTGCAACCATTATATTTGAATTGGTTAATTGTTTTATCATTGAGATCATTGATCCTTGTTTCCCTATAATTCGAGGGATATGATGTGGATTTGTTTCTAATATTCGACCACCTTCAAGTTTTCCAAGTCGAGGATACTTGGTTGCTAATTGAGGATCACGAGTTCTGTCAAAGGAGATTATTTCTGCCTTTATTACGTCTCCAACATCAAATATCTTCCTTGCATCATGTCTGATAGGATCAAACCTACGTCGTGAAGCATTAGAAGCCAAGAGAATTCCCGAATAAGGACCTCTGATATTTACGATCCATGAAGTGAGATTGGTATCTTCAATGAATCCAATTACAGTATCTCCAACATTGGGAAAATATCTTCCTTTTAATGGTCTAACTTGGAGAAATTCATTTCTTATGATGAAAACACCAACTAACGATGAATAAAAATTATTACCTCGCTTAACAATTCCTTCACCAAACTTATAATTGCCATCCGCGAGAAGGTCTCCCGGAACAACAATTTCACTATCTTCTACTATTATTGTCATTTTATTAACCTCTAGTTAATACAGTAGATCTTACTCTTCCTTTTGATTTATCACTAATTTCTTCCAATGTGGTTGCTACAATACCTGCAGGAACATTTACTACCAACGTCAAACTGCCATCATTTCCCCAATTTTCATTTACAACCTCACCAAATGATTGTATAACACCATATAATCTCCCAGTGTCTTTTGGTGGTACTATAAATTCAATTGAAGCAGATTCTATTTGAATCGGAATAATTGATTGAATTTCTTTTAATATACGTAACGCTTGTTCTTTTACAGGATCATTACGATTAATTCTACAACCAGCATCATCAATCGCTTTTTCGATTCGATTTGGGGGATGTGGAGTTTTTGTTTTCGGATTTACTGCATGAGTATTCAGATATGCAATGATTTCGTCTCTCTTCTCTTTTAGAAATCGCTTACGTTGTTCTTGTGTAATTTGCAATTCCCCTTTTTGAATCATTATCTTTGCCATTTCTCTCTCATTTTCAGTACCAAAAATTTCGGTAAGTTCATCAATTCCAGCTTTCAACCCTTTTGAGAAATTTTCAAAAAAGATAAAACCTTCAACAACATCATCAATAGGTACATCGTCGCCCTGTTGTAATAACCACGCTAGTTCGGGATCTACAACTAATTCTAATCGTTTTCCGTGTGTATTTAATCTTACTAAAGTATTTTTTCCTAAATCAATACGTGTTGATCGATCTCCGGATTTTGGACCTATGGAACTCATCTAAATCACTTTGTTGTAATATCTACTAGAACATATCAATTATATCGAATGTTCCTCTCTATTCTTTTCTATGTTTCTCTTATATTAAAAAATAAAGTTAGCTCTATGATTTTGGATAGTATTCTATATCAAGCATTCAACTATTTTAAAGTATTATTCTTTTGGTTCAGTATACATGAGATATAAGGTCATTAATACAATTCCAATTGCGGCAAATAATACAATTACCCACTGCATGGTTTCTGTAGTGTTTTGGTAAATTTCACCTGTTTGTAATGAATCCTGTCCAATATCATCACTTAATTCGAAAACTCCAACTTTACTCTTGGGGATAAATATAGCAGTAATGAGAGTAATTGCGGCAGAATAAAATACTTCTTTCCATGTAGGTATTTGATTGTTTAACTCCGCTAAATTACCCATAAATATTACTAAAAATAGGTATAATAAAGTAAATAGAATTGACTCAATAATAACTATCCACCAATTAAAGTCACCTTCATTTTCAACATTGTAAATAAAAAAGTACCATACTTCTTCTGAAGGATTTGATAATACAATTAGCCAACTAAAAAAGAACATTAATAATGCAAGTAGTAGTGATATTATAGCAGTTCTACCGGTAGGTGTATTTGTTAAGTCCTTAAATGATACAGACATACTAAATCAATTTTTTCCCTAGATTGTTTAAAGGTTATTAAGTTAACAATCATCATTGACTAAATACAATTGCAGAATTAGAAAAAAAAGATAAAAGGCGGGTAGATATATTTATTATTTTTTTAATAACCAATTATTGAATAACTCCTGAAATGTTAATTATTTGATTATACATTGATATAACTAACAATTTTTCATTTCACAACAAAACAAATTCTGAATCTTATCAAACTTAGTTCTAAAATAAGGTCAGTCTATACGATACCTTTTAAAAATAGAATAATAGTAAATTAGTAGGTAAATATATGCGAGCAGATAGTGTAAAAAGGCCAGATCATTACAGATGCCTTGATTGTAAAGAACGATTCAATGATGCCAAATTCATTAGATCTGAAGAAAATGGAATTCATTCTGCTGTTGCTGCCTGTCCCAATTGTCAAAGTACTAAAATTAAAATTTCGTGGTGGAAGAAAAAATCTACTGATTAATTTGAAGCACTAATTATTTTTCTTTTACTTACAATTATTTTTAATTTATATTCCATCAACTTACTCTTGATGACTACCAGATTATCTCTATTTGGACGTAAGTCAAATTCATACAACAAAGTCTCACCCTCATCACTTGTCGATAAACCAGCTTTTATTGATTCATTTAATTTAATTTTTAATTTAGGCAATCCTGATTCTCCAGAAATTCGCAAATTACTTGCGATTTGCCTTTGGATATTAAATCCTTTAGAGACAAAAAATGGTTCTGCACGAAATTCTTTTTCATCAAAATAAAATTCAGAAAAGATCAAATCATATGCACCGGTATATTCTACATTATCAACAAAAATTGACAGAAAATATGTACCTGGTCTTCCAGTAGTTGCTCTCCTCCTGGGTCTTGATGAAAGCATTATATTTCTTGTAAACTCAATTGATGCATTTAGATGGTCACTAAAATTTTTTAGTACTATAGGATTTGTCTTTAAAAATTCCATTTCGAGATATAGTGTAGGCTTATATTTTGCCACTATTGATGGAAAATAGTACCAAATTAAAATCCAAACAAAATACCAAAACAAAACAAAATTAACGTAGTTTTCCTGCCTTACTTGTGTGGATGTTGAACTGAAAAACACATTCCCTTTTGAAAATATATACGGTGTAAGGTAAATTACTTGAATTGGATTTAAACCACCTTGAACATACCAAAAAATAACTATTAAAACAAATAATGAAATAGTTAATCCAAATGTTAAAACCTTCCAACGGATTATAATACCATGTAACCGATCATAAGAGATTACTTTCTTTTGTTCTCCCCTTTGTACATTTGTACCTTCAATTTTCTTCCCTTTTATTAACCAAATTTTCGGATCCTTATATCGACCTATAAAATCAGTTCCGATTATTAATGATTCTTCTTTTTGTGATTTAAGACGGTAAATATTTGAAATTCTTAAAATAACATATAAGATAGTTGATAACATAATCAATAATAAACTCAATTCCAAATAATTTAATCCAGCAATTTGATTATAATAATCACGTCGGTATGAAAAGCCAAAAATTATGATTATAAACAGATGTGTAATGAATAGACCCAAATTTAAACCTTGATTCAATGTATCTTTTAATGTAACCCTCAAACCAGTCGGATAAAAACTAGCAACTTCCTCAGGAACTAAAAATTCGGGAAAATTGGCTAAATTTTGATTCCCAATTATCCTCCAATTAAAAATAATCCCACATAAACGAAATAATTTTTTGTTTTCTCTTTCTTTAAAAATAATTTCAGAATGTAGCAATCTCTGTGAATTACCATATATAGATAATATAGATTCAAATTCACCTGGTAAATATTTTAAAAATAAAAGAAAAATAATTAAAAAAAATAGACTATACTCCATGAAAACAATAGCTTCAACAAGTACAAAAAAAAATATTAGTGAAACAGTATTATTCTTCCTATATTGCTTCTTTCTTTGTAATATTATTTCACTTATTTGAGTTATATGTAATTCTTCTATAAAATAATGGAAACGCATAAAATATTGCAAAAAAAATAAATTTATTAATAAAATGCCTGAATGACTGATTTTGAATATAAGTTCTGAAAATATATAAGTACGTATGAAGTTTATTGTATCAAAAGATGAAGGATAAACTTGAATTATAAATGATACTACTACATGTATATTATACCATTTTCCTGTAATTAAAACAAATAAATTAGAGAAAATTAGTGAAATCAAAATAAGAATTATTACAGGTATTGATTTTGGATTTTTTGGATAATAGCTAAGCAATAATCTTTCTCTTGTTGTAGATATTGTCACTATTTTTTCAGATAATCGATAAATTACAATATATAACAAAAAATTGATGAGTAGACCTAAAAAATCAAGTGCAAATAGTGAAAACATCATCATTAAAATTGAAGATATTAGGATATTTTCCATCTTTTTTTTACCATAGATCACATCGAGTAATTCTTCAGTTTCCTCATTTATTAAAAAAGAGGAGTTTATCCTACTTGATTTATTGTTATACAACGGTGAGGATAATAACATATTATTTAGCCCCATAAGTAAGAAAAGTTCGACAATTAATTATTAAATCATCAATAAAAAAGGCAGGTAATTTATTTTCCGCAATTTTTATTGTTTCACCTGAAATACTTTTGATAACAATGAATACACCACCAAAAGGAAGACTAAAGAATACATTAATTATTCCACCAATAATCATTAAAATAGCGACAAGTGAAAAAAATTCAGTGTTTAACCCAAATGACTGATATCCATCAAATAATACCCAACCTAATGAAACTAAAGAAATCGATGTATAAAGTCGAGGCATGCTTAAATTTGGTGTTCCAACACTAATACTTTCAACATGCTCATAATGTAAATCTGAAAAACCTAATAGTTGTGAGGATCTAAATAACCATCTTGTCAATACATCATATTCTAAAACAATTATTCGGTATTTAGTTATGGCAATGGTAATTAGTATTCGAACATTTATTGC
>JAOUKW010000406.1 GCA_029882335.1 Candidatus Heimdallarchaeota archaeon
GAATAGGATGTTTCAGGGAACTTCATTCAATCAACCATTGGACAACTGGGACGTATCTTTAGTATTAGATATGAGAGAAATGTTTGGTGGGGTAAGCTCATTCAATCAACCCCTTGGTAACTGGGATGTGTCTTTAGTATCAGATATGAGTGGAATGTTTCGTGGAGCAGCTTCATTCAATCAATCTATTGGTAGTTGGAATGTATCTCAGGTACTTACTATGAGAAGTTTATTTTACAATGCTACATCATTTAACCAACCTATCGGGAATTGGGACACTTCAAGTGTTACTGATTTGTATGGTATGTTTCGTTATGCTATTGCATTTAATCAAGATTTATCTTTATGGGATGTTTCACAGGTGACCGATATGACCTATCTATTCGCGAATGCAAGCACATTCAATCAACCGATTGGTAACTGGGATGTGTCTAATGTAACTTCCATGTATAGCATGTTTAATGGGGCTATTTCATTTGATCGATCTCTTAGTGATTGGAATATTTCCAAGGTAACTGATTTAAACCTCATGTTCAATAGAGTCATCTTATCTACTCCTATATATGATCAACTCCTTGATGGTTGGTCTCGGTTAACACTTCAAAATGGTGTTAATTTTCATGGAGGTGATTCATATTACACAAATGAGACTGCAAGACAATATATCATTGACACATTTGGATGGATCATCTCAGATGGAGGTGTACTGGCTCATAACAATCCTGATGTATCTTCTCCAATTGATTTTGAATATGAATACGAAACACAAGGTAATGAAATTAATTGGGAAGTAGGAGATATTAATCCTTGGATGTATAATGTTACGCGTAACGGGAACTTATTGGTGGGGTTAACATCTTGGACAAATGGAACTTTGACACTTAATGTAGATGAGCTTGATGAGGGATTGCATGTATTTGTAATTCACCTGTATGATACACAATGGAATGAAGCAATAGATTCTGTTGTTGTCACTGTTTATTATGAATTCATACCACCAATTGTAAATTCTCCTGATGATCTGACATATAAGTATGGTTCTACCGGAAACAGCATATCATGGACGGTTGGCGATATCCATCCTGGATTTTATAATATTACAAATAATGATGAATTATGGGTGGAAAATACTATTTGGATGAATGGAACCATCAAATTATCTGTGGATGGTTTAAGTGTTGGAACGTATCGATTCATGCTCTATGTAACCGATTATTATGGAAATTCAGTATTCAATCTAGTTATTGTCACGGTAACTGAAGGGGATTTCTTAAATCTTCCACCAATTGTGATCTATGCAATTGTCGGTGTTAGCATTGGTGTTTTCACTATATTTCTGTATCGAAGAATTCAATCACGTCGCTTTGGAAAGGCATTAGATGAACTTGATAAATCATTTCAACAACAGGAAAAAACTGGAGAGGGAAAGTTGGATGGATAAATATCTTAATTCAGTAATCTTGAATTCTAAACACTAATATTGAAGGATCATATTTATCATAGATTATTCTTTCTTTGTTAGAGTAAAATTTGGATTTAGGGCGTTAAATTCATCTTTCAATATGTCCATCAATATTCGGTCAGTATAAGATCCATTACGATATATCGATTGTCGTAGTCTCCCAACTTCCTTAAATCCAACTCGAGTGTATGCTTTTTTCCCTCCTTCATTTCCATCTAAATAATCAAGTCTAATACTATGTATGTTCAGGATATTAAATCCAAATCCACATATCACTCGTGTAATATCCGTTCCATATCCTTTTCCCCAGTATTCTTTGTTAAATATGGCAATGCCAAACACTGCTGCTCTGTTGATTGGATCAACAAATGATAATCCAGTTGTTCCTATAAATACACCTTCAAGTGTATCAACTGCAAAAAGATATTCGCGGTTACTTTTTCTTGAACTCCAAGTAGAGCGGATAAATTCCTCTTCTTCTTCTTTTGAATTAGGAAGTTGGTTAAATAGAAATCTTCTTAGTTCCAGGTCATTCCAATACTTTAACAATTCTTCAGTATCTGATAGTTCAAGTCCTCTAATAACTACTTTTTCACCGTAATACATAGATTGCAATGATATTAATGAATTATAATTCTTTCTTTTAATGAGATTAAATTCTGTTTTCAATGAAATTAATAGAGGTGATTTGTAGTTTTTTTCAATAAGAATAGTTGATAAAATGAGCTATAATGGCTACTCTATTACAATTTCATATGAATTTACTTTAGATGATTATCTTTATGAAAATTAGTATTATTGATAAATGAGAATATCATTAAATCAGTCTATATTTAGTGTAAGTGGTGATTGTGGGTCATAAATTAAGTAATTATGCTTGATATTAACGTCTATCCTTTGATTTATAGTTATTTTAGCTGTATTTTCAAATTTATTCACTCTGGTTGTCATTGTATTTAAATTAGACTAAATCTTTATAAATCATAAAATACTTTGACTATTTATTATCAAAAATTGATATGTTTAAGTAGATAAAACTTTTGACAATGATTTAATGCAGTTAAATGAGTATCTGAGTTTACTACCTCAATCTCCTACTTTGGAGATGAATGAAAAAATCCGCGAATTGAAATTAAAAGGATTTGAAATCCACCATTTTGGATTCGGAGAATCACCTTTTCCAGTCCCATTAAATGTTCAACAGGCTTTAATTGATAACGTAGATAAAAATGCATATTATCCAACTGCAGGACTTCCAGAACTCAGACAAAATATTGCAAACTATTTTCAGGATAGATTAGAACTTGAAACAGATATGGATCAGATATTAATTGGTCCTGGAAGTAAAGAGTTGATATTCAATTCCATTATGGCTATAGATGGAGTTCTCATGTTACCAAAACCGTCTTGGGTTAGTTATAGACAGCAGGCAAAATTAATATCCAAAGAGGTTGTGGATTTAGAGACTAGGTGGGAAGATGATTTATTACTTACAGGAGAGGTGTTAGAGGAAAATTTGATTGAATTAGGGATGAATTGGGGGAAACAGAAGTTATTATTACTAAACTATCCTAATAATCCTACAGGGGCAACCTATACTGAATCTCAGATAATTAAATTGGCAGAAGTTTGTGAAAAATATAATATAATAGTGATCTCCGATGAGATTTATGGTATGCTGACATTTGATGGAGTACATATTCCATTTGCTAAATATTACAAGAATACAATTACAACAACAGGTTTGTCAAAGGATCGATCTATGGGTGGTTATCGTATTGGTGTTATTCGAATACCGAAGAAAATGGAAAAATTATTTTCTCTATTAAAATCAATTGGGAGTGAAACCTACTCATGTGTCTCTTCACCCATGCAACATGCGGCAATAGAGGCATATAGTCGCAATGAAGATATGATACAATACATACGTAGAGTTCGAAGATTACATGAGATGATAATGACTTTAAGTTATGATAAATTAAGTCTGTTTACTAAAATTAAAATAATTAAACCCAAAGGTGCATTCTACATGTTTCCTTCATTTAAACCATATGTCAATAGCTTTAGAAAAATGGGTATTCATGGTTCAAAAGATCTGGCAATGTGGTTATTAGAGAAGTATAAAGTTGCAACATTATCCTGTAAACCATTTGGTGTGGATGATGATCAATACCAACTCAGACTGGCTATAACTGATTATGATGGAAAAATATTGCTTGAAAATTTTGATCAGATTACTGTGGATAACATAGAGGAATTTATCCCATCTGTTATTACAGGATTAAATAAAATTATTGAGGCTTGTAATTTCTTAGAAAATCATATGTATAAAATTACAAATAATATAG
>JAOUKW010000560.1 GCA_029882335.1 Candidatus Heimdallarchaeota archaeon
AGTTTGATTGATGGTTAATACAAAATAAAAACTTGAATCTGTAATTTAGATTGTCAATAATTTCTTCAATTCATTAAAAGTTAAATATCCTGCTCTTCTTTGAAATTTTTCTATCTTATCTGAACTTTGTTCCTCTTTAATTATATTTTGAATAATAATATTCCAATTCTCAATTAAATTCTGAGGTAAATTTTGCTTTACTAGTATCATTTTTCGATAAATTCTATTCTTGAGCGTTTTGGTTGAATGATTGCTTTGAATTGCGAAGAATAATAAATAGTTTAGATAAATCAATACAAATAATATAGGAGTAAATATTCCACCTTTTAATTGAAAGGAAACAAATGATAACAATGAAATGAGATAATAACTAATAATTGAGAATACATAAATAAAAATTGCATATACAACTGAGTTGATATTAGATTTTTTGTTCTGGAATATTGGTATTAATTGTTCCATAATTTTAATCGCATCATCGATTTGAAGAGAGGCAAGGTTTTTCATTACCCTGCTAGATATGAAAAGATGAGGTATCTCTTTTATATAACCTATATAAGGGATTCCTGTTCCTTCAAAAAATCTAAATGAAATTTGATTAGAAGATCCAATTAATGTCATATTTTGATGGGGAACCCAGAGTAATTTTGAGTCATCAATACCTTTGAACAGAATATATATTACAATTAATTCTATCAGAATTAGCCAATGTAAATTTATTAACAAAAAAATGGTGAAAGAGAGGTGTAGTCGTAAAGAATTATTAAACAAGGCTTGTAATAATTTAGATTGATTAATACTAAAATCTAAAGAATCAACATTGATAATACTTTCCTTTTCCATTTGTGATCTAGAATACATTGATTCAAAATAGAGTCGACAAATGAATGTTAGGGTAATCAAGAAAAATACTATAGAAATCATATAAGATGGTGTATTTTTATTATATGGGCCAAATTTAGATTGATACAAAAACACAATATATACAAAAATAGCAAAAGGTGTGATAATAGAGAGTGTGTTCTGTATTTTCAGGTTCTTGTGAATTATCTCTTTAGAGAGTTTGGGGACTTCATAATCTGATAAATGTAATAATTCTGAGAAATTTTCATAAGTATAAGATAAGGACTGTGGGGTATATATTTGGTTTCGAAATTGTGCATTATAGGTCATGATAGTGAGACGCTGTCCTTTGGTCTTGAATATTAAGAATATGGAAATAAAGGTGAATGTGAGTATCCCAGTCATTCCTACGTATGTAATATAATTAATATAGATCGATAATTTGTTACTCTTCGAATTGGAGACTATTACAGCTGAAAACATAATAAGTAAATTATTAGAAAAGAATAAAATAGTGTTTTCTAATAAGTACATACTTCGTGATTTTACAGGCATTTTATTAGAACCTTTACTGATCTCCTCAAAAAACCTTTGGTTAAATTTAGGGATTTTAAGTGTATATCTTATTATCTCTCTACCTCGAATAACTAAGAATAAGTAGCTAAACACGAAAAACAAATAGAGTTTAATTTGTTGATTGTAATTATTATCAAAAATAATCACGTATGTAAAAAAAAATGGAAATAATAAGTTAAATATTGAGGCTAAAGTATTTTCAAAATCGTTTATTTTATTTCACCTAGCTTTCCTCCAAAAATCATGATATTAAACCTTCCCCAATCTGTAATAACTTATGAAATCAATTCAATTTGAATTAATCAAATATTTGTGAACCTTGAGATTATAATAGTAATTAGTTAATTTAATTTATTTATTTGGTTAGGTGATTAATTTAGAGTGAGACTATATCCTTGCAATTAATCGTCTGCATCTAGGTAGTAAAATCAATTAAAATTAGGTCTCAAAAAAATCTATAAGATCTGTGAAATTCAAAATAGATGCTCAAATGAAATCACAATCATTCGGTGGAGAAAAATTATTTGGTAAAATTCAACATTACACAATTTACTTCATTCCTTTTTTGCATATAATACCCTGAGTTTCTCATTAATAAAAATTCTGAATTTCTTCATTAATTCTTTATTCAGTAAGGGAGGTTCATTGGTACTTCCCACCTCTCCAAGGTAAGATAATACTGAGGCACCGAGGACAGATGACCATAAAGTAAGGGCTAGTAATGATGGG
>JAOUKW010000016.1 GCA_029882335.1 Candidatus Heimdallarchaeota archaeon
CGTATACTGGCAATTGAATCTATTTCATCAAAGAAAATTATACAGGGTGCCGCACTCCTTGCTTTGCGAAAAATTTCTCGAACTCCTTTTTCTGATTCACCAACCCATTTTGAAATGAGTTCAGGTCCTTTTATAGATATAAAATTTGCATTTGATTGGTTTGCAACTGCTTTGGCAAGCATGGTTTTACCTGTACCCGGAGGGCCGTATAACAAAATACCTACCGGCGGTTTTGCATTCATTGCTTTATAGACATCTACATATCTCATTGGCCATTCGATAGTTTCCTGAAGAAGTGTTTTTACATCGTCTAATCCTCCAATATCGTTCCAAGTAACATTAGGTATCTCTACAAATACTTCTCTCAGTGCGGAAGGTGTGACTTCTAATAATGCCTGTTCAAAATCAGTCATCTTGATATTTAATTTATTTAGTGTTTCCAAATCTAGTGTGGTTTTAACCGATAGATCAATATTTGGCAAAAATCGTCTTAAACTGGAAAGTGCAGCCTCTTTTGCTAACATTTCAACATCTGCACCAACAAAACCATGAGTTCTATTGGCTAACTCTTCGATGCTTACTGTTTTATCCAATGGCATACCACGTGTATGAATTCCTAATATCTCTAATCTAGCAGCCTCATCAGGAATACCAATTTCAATCTCCCGATCAAATCGACCTCCTCTACGTAAGGCAGGATCAATACTATCCGGTCGATTTGTGGCACCTATAACAACTACATTTCCCCTGCTACTTAGTCCATCCATTAAAGATAACAATTGAGCAACAATTCTTCTTTCTACTTCTCCGCTGGTTTCCTCTCGCTTAGGTGCGATGGAATCAATTTCATCTATGAAGATTATTGATGGTGCATTATTTTTGGCAGTATCAAATATTTCTCTTAGCTTACCCTCTGATTCCCCATAAAATTTAGACATTATTTCAGGTCCACCAATACTGATGAAATGTGAACTTGTTTCACTTGCAATTGCACGTGCTAATAGTGTTTTTCCTGTTCCTGGGGGTCCATATAATAACACACCTTTGGGAGGTTGTATCCCTAGTCTTTCAAATAATTCTGGATGTCTTAAGGGTAATTCAACCATTTCTCTTATTTTTCTGATGGGCTCAGTCAAACCCCCAATATCTTCATAACTTATTTTAGGGATTTGAACTTCTTTGTGTTCTAACCCTTCTTTCTTTGTCCGATTATCCTTAGTTTCATCGATTAAACGAACAGATGTTTTATCACCAATAATTAGAGCTTGATTACTTGGTTCAACTTGAGATATTTGGAAATATAGCATTCCACCTAATCCCGTACTTATGGTTACAATATCATTGAGACTGACTACTTTGTCTTGTAATGCTCTTGAAAGAAATTGAGTAATACTTCCAGAAACATTCATATTTTGTATTGGGGTTACTGTTATAGATCTTGCCAAAGTAACCTTGGTTTTTGATACTTCTACAAATTCATCAAGCGTGACTCCTGCATTTCTACGAATGATCGACTCAATTTTGATAGTATCATTATTTAACATCTCTATTGCTGAGCTTCTCCATACCTTGGCATAAGTTGTTCTTTTTCCTGTAATAGCAATTACATCTCCAGTTCTTAATTCCAACTTATCTGCAACTTCTCCTGGTATTCTAGCTATTTGTCTACCTACATCTCCTCTTCTTGCTTCATCAACTTTTAATTTTACTGAATTCATATTATATCGTTCCAACCAAGTTAATTTTACATAGATTTTCTCATTGATCTAACTTATTATTTCTATTCATATTTAATAATACTTAGTAATAAGATAACTAGAAATCGCTACAAGAACTAAAGGTAATTCATCATTATCTTCTACTAAAATATCACCTGATACTAGACTTACTCTATCAATAATGAACCCTATTCTACTCATTTCATCCTTAATTTGCAATCTTCCAAAAGTAAAATTATCTAACGTATATTTTTTCGAATTTATTTGAATAATTGCTTTTTTTGATTTTAATTTAATCTGATATATCTGATCTTGATGTTTAATTGAAAATTTCCTTTTTCGTAATAATTTTCTAGTTGTTAAAGCAATTAATGTTTGATCCTGAAAAAGATTAATTTTTCGTCTAACAATCCAATATCTTCCCCATGTGATAGAATACAGTAGTTCAGCCTTATTATCATCAAATATATTGATATCCTTGTTTTCCAATCGTATTCGTAGTATATTCATTATATTTAATAAAAGACGATTACTCAAATAAATCTTTCAGATTAAATGTATTTTTTAGATTAAAGTCGATCCACTGCTGGTATACCAAGTGTTGTTAGACCAACGTTGATACCTTTCTTTATCATGGCAATAACAAATAATCTTGCTTTGACAATATTAACTTCATCCAACTTTAATACTGGATACTTCTCATAGTATTTCATTAGATATTGTGCAAGTTGAAAACACCAAGTTGCTATTTGGGAGGGGTCTTGTGTATCAGCAGCTAGATTCAGTTTTTCTTCAAAAAGCATAAGATGATCAGATATTTCCAATACATCAATATCAGTAATTTGATTGAAATCGATTTTTATACTAGGCTTAATGTTAAATTCCTTTTCCGCTTTAATGAGTATACTATTCGCTCTTGCATGTGCATATTGGATAAATGGTCCTGAATTTCGATTAAAATCAAGTTCACGATCTAAATCAAGTTCGATTCTTCTCTTTGGAGATGATTCTATGAGTGGAAATCGTGTACTTGCTAATGTAATGGCATGTAATACTAGATTCTCTTCTTCCCATTCTTCATCAGTCACTGGTATTGATTTGCCTCGTTTTTCATCAGAATCTCTCTTAGCAATTCTGGCTCGTATGAATGTTTCATTATAATAATCATCAGCTGTAATATATTGTGCCATTCTTCCACTCATAGTTCTACCTTTAAGATCTACTCTATCATAGGAATAATGGAATAAGTTTTTCGCATATTTTACCTTACCAAGCTCGAAAAGAGGTAGTAATAATTGAAACTGAGGTAGCGTTTGTTCTGTGCTTATTACATTGTAAATTACATCTGGTTTGAATTCCTCAAATTTTTGGATTGAATATGCAATATCTTTGGCTGGATACAAAGCTGTACCATCTGCTCTTCGTAATTGTAAGTCTGGAATTTGTCCTTTAATTGGAAATGAATTCTTATTTCTACCTGTTTTTTTAGAGAATTCGGCCATTGCTTCAGATGGATAAGAATAACGCAATGCCTTACCTTCTTTTGCTACAATATTAGGTGACTTTGCTAGTTGATCTATTACTTCATCAGCTTTTCCACTCCAAGTAAGATCCGATTCATAATCAAATTGATCAAACTCAATATTATATCTACCTAAAGTCCATTCAAACGCACCAAGATTCCATGATACTAATTCTCGAAATATCGATGAAATATATTTGTCTGTATTTTTCTCAAAACTATACAGATATGTTTTTTGACGTTTATCTAAATCTAGTTTTGAAACTTCTTCCAGTAATGGATGGAATAACTTAGGAAATCGACCTTTCAAATTGTAAAAAATCCGGTCATATTTCTCAATGTTCTTACTTTCATCCTCTAATTTTGTCAAATCTCGCTTAAGATCGCGTAATTCCTTTTTCTGATTATTAGATGCTTTATCAATCACTGTAATAGTATCAATTTTTGATTGAATGATTTGTATTTCTGCTTTATACTCATCCTGTAGAATGCTAATATCGCTTTCTGTAAATTGATATCCTTTTGATAAACTGTTTTGTTTGTTTTTAGACTTCCTCTTGATCTGATCTATGGAATAAAAACAATTCATAATGGCGTAAATCTGACCAAAATGTAGATCAACTTTAATAACAGGTTTAATATTCAAATTTTTCGTAATTTCATAACCAATTGCTACAAGTGATATCTGTAATCCAACATCGTTGACGTAATATAATCGATGGATCTTATAACCGGTACTTTTCAATATTCTAGCATAAGTATCTCCTTGAATACTATTTCTTAAATTACCAACATGGATTGGGCTAATTGGATTTGCTGAAGTATGTTCGACCACTGCTGTCTTTCCTGTATTTAATTGGGATGTTCCATAGGATTTTTTATTCACATTCTTGAAGTTACTTTGAATTTGATTTTGCATTAAACTAATCTTCATATTTTCATCAAGAGTGAAATTAAGATAAATAACACCTTTTTTACCACTTTCACCTGCAGTATTGAATAAAGTGATACTATGAATACCAGAAAGATCTACAAAAAAATCCTTTAATTTATTTCCAAATTCAATAGGGTCATTTTTTCCAGAAACCCTATTGACAACAAAACAGAAATCTCCCAATTCTAGTGAAGGTGGTTGAAGTAGTGTAATCGAAGTTTGAATTTCGTTTTTAACTAAAATCTCATTGATTTTGGTTTCATATTCTTGATACAAGCTAATTAAATTATAATCACTTAATTAATGAATGTATGCTTATATTACTTAAAATGATTAATTATTTTCTCAGAGATTATTATTGAGTTCTTTTTATTTGCTTCCTTTGTTTGAGCACCGATATGGGCAGTTGCAAATACCTTTGGATGTTGAATTAAGGGTTGGTCTTTTTTAACAGGTTCATTTTCAAAAGTATCCAATCCTGCACCATAGACAATACCTGAATTAAGTCCATCCAAGAGAGCATTCTCATCTATTACTCCTCCTCTAGATGTATTCAGAATAATGACACCTTTTTTCATTTTAGAAATTGCTTCTTGATTAATCATATGGTTTGTTGCCGGTAGCAACGGAACATGCATGGAGATAACATCTGAATTTGTATACAATTCTTCCAAACTAACATATCTAAATTGATCTAATTCCTCCAAATCTGAGTATTTGATAATGTCGTAGGCTAATACAGACATTCCAATAGCAATAGCATATCTAGCAAAAGTACCTCCTATTGCTCCAGATCCTATAATACCAAGTGTTTTTCCATGTAATTCCTTTCCTTTTATGTTTTTAGGCCACTCTCCAGCTTTAGTACCTGAATACACTTCACCTAGGTTTCGAGCAACAGTTATCATCATAGTTAATGCAAGTTCCGCGACTGATCTTGTTGGTCCTTCTGGTGAGTTAACTACAACAATGCCTCTGTTCTTGCATTCATCGAGGTCAATATTATCTAATCCAACACCAGCCCTTCCAATTATTTGTAATTCTGGCGCTTTGTCTAATAATTCCTTAGTTGCCTTTGTTGCGCTTCTTACAATCAATCCAGATGCAGTTGGTAAAAATTGAATTAACTTATTCTTTTCTTTGCTTAAATCCATTACTTCAAAGCCTTGGGTCTTGAGTAAATCAATTGCTTCTATATCAATAGGGTCTGCAACCACTATAGTTTTCATGATTTTCCTGATGATTATAACATTATTTATTGATAGTTACTTACAACTGTATTTAGATAAATGTTAATTGGTATAATTGGCAAACCTTCATCCGGTAAAACAACCATTCTCAATGCATTGTGTATGACTGATGCAAAAATGGGTAATTATCCATTTACAACAATAGAACCAAATCGAGGTGTTGCCTATGTGAGAGTAAAATGTCCTTGTTCCACATTAAAAGAAAATTGTAATCCTCGGAGTGGCGTCTGTATTGATGGTACTCGTTATGTTGGCGTAGATATTCTTGATGTTGCAGGTTTAGTACCTGGTGCTTCTGAAGGAAAAGGTATGGGAAATAAATTTCTAGATGATTTAAGAAGAGCTGATTTATTCATTCATGTTGTAGATTCCTCTGGAACCACTGATGCAGAAGGAAATTTGACCGAAAATTATGATATTGCAGAGGATATCGATTGGTTGGCAAAAGAATTAACTAATTGGATTGTAAAGATTTTGTATAATGATTGGGATAGACTTGCTAAAAAATTAGAATCTGATAGATCAAAGTTAGCAGAAACAATCCACGATAAGTTATCTGGCTTAGGTGCCAAGCTTAGTGATATTAAGCGATTATTAAACTCAAATAACCTACTGAATCAAGACCCAAGGAAATGGACTGATGATGATAAATTCAAATTTGCTGAACAATTAAGATTACTGTTATTTCCAATGATTATTGCAGCCAATAAAATGGACATGCATAATGCAGAAGATAATATAACTAAACTGAAGAATAAATATGGTGAATTTATTATAATTTCAACATCTGGACTCGCGGAATTAACTCTTAGAAAAGCCAATGAGACCGAAATAATTCAATATTTTCCAGGTTCTAATGATTTTAAAATAATAAACAATAATCATAAACAAGTTAAAGTTCTTCAAGCGATAAAAGAAAAAATTCTTCAACCAAGAGGAAGTACTGGTGTGACTAATTTACTGGAAATTGCTGTTTTTGAATTATTAGAAATGATTGCCGTATTTCCTGTTGAAGATGGGACACATTTGACAGATCATGATGGTAGAATATTACCCGATGTATTTTTAGTAGAAAAAGGGACAACTGCCAAGGAATTTGCCGGCAAAATTCACTCTGATCTTGCAAAATCATTTATTCATGGAATTCTACCTCTAAATTCCAACAAAAGAATAGCTGCAAATTATGAATTGGAAAATGAAGATGTTGTAAAGATAGTATCCGCTGCTAAATAGATTTAATTATTTTAACTGAGTATCTTTCAATATATTATTTTATAATGATTACCAAATTAAATTATGATTGGTCCAAAAAAAGATGAACCCGATAATGAATTTATCTTTGAAGGATTTACTGAAGATGAAATAAATAAAAATTTTTCAAAATTAGCAGAAGAATTATTTGATGAAGATATAACTATCGATTCACTGCTAGAAAAAGAAGATTTAAAGTCTGAAGATACAGTTAAGATACCTTATTTTAGAAATTATCAACCAAATATATACGATTTTCTAGCTAGAGCAAAAACAGAAGAACAATGCTTTGAAATTATCGATTATTGTTTAAAAAAAGGTGAAATCTCAATAGACGAGGCGAATGAAATCAAGCATAAGATCAACAGTGGTGTGAAAGGCATATATGGTACTAGGAATCCCGGATATTATAGTTCAAAATTGTAGGAATTGATATGATTACATTTAAAGAAGATGATACCGTACTTTTAGTTTATAATCACAGAAAAAAGTGGTTACGCAATATTAGTGAAGGTGAATTTCATTGCAACTTTGGGAAACTTGATCTCAATGAATTAGTTAATCAACCATTTGGAACAGTTTTAACCACTAATACCGGAACACAGATAAAAGCAATTCTTCCAACAATGATGGATTATTTGGAAAATTTCTATCATGAAAGTCAAATAATATATGCAAAGGATGCAGGAATGATCCTCTTATTATTAGATTTGAAACCAGGCGATGTAGTGTATGAAGCCGGAACTGGAAGTGGTGGATTGACATCAATTCTTGCAACTTATGTCGGAAATGAGGGAAAGGTAATAACTCATGAGGTTCGTGAAAAAGCACAAAAAGCTGCAATGAAGAATTTGAAAAGGATGAAACTAGATAATGTAGAATTTCATCTGAGAGATGTAAAAGAAGAAGGATTTGTTACAGGTGTCGCTGATTCATTAGTATTAGATATGGCAGATCCTTGGATAGTACTACCCAAAGTTACAGAGGTACTAAAAATCGGAGGTAAAATAGTTTTATTTCAACCAACATATAATCAATTGGAAAAAAACTTTAATTTACTTAAAGAAAATAATTTTGAGAATATTGAAGCATTGGAGTTAATTGAGAGAGGAATTCAACTTAAAGAAGGTGCTATTCGACCTGCAACACGAATGGTCGGCCATTCTGGTTTTTTAGTACATGCACGTTATCTTGGTTCTATTTCCTAAATTTATTAATAATTGCGTATAAAATCATTATACCAAAGATTGAAAAAATAATTATTACTACTGTACGAACGAAATCTGAGGTTTGACTACTACCAACTATTGTTATGCTTGCATTTGCAATAGAATAAACCGAACGAATTCCTGAACGAATATAATCTGGATCATCTGATACAAAGAAAAACAATGAGACATTGTATGGACCGGGTTCAAAATTTATTTCTTGATTGATTGTACCAGTAAAAGTTCCATTTACCTCGACTAAAGTATCTGCTGGATAATATTGAATACTTAAATTAAACACCTGTGGATCTGCATTAGCTCGTGAAATAATCTCTGTAAAGGTAATATTCATAGATTGTGTGTATAGTGCTTCCGTGCCATTATTAATATAGGAACCCGAAAATCTAACTTTAGATCCCTGTTCAAATCTATCATTTGATATAAATCCTGATAATCCCACGGCAGTTGTGGATAATTCCTGAGCCTTTATGCTATTTCCATTTGATAGTACCAATAGTACCAAAAATGCAAATAATATTATTTTATTAATTTTCATAGTAATCAATTTAATAAATCCAATAATTTTACTCGAGTTTCCTCTTTAGTACGTTCCATTCTGGTTTCAAAGGTGTTATCAACAAGTAACTTATTATCTTCTCTAATTAATCTTATACCACCAAGAATATCCAGTGTTTTCTTACTTACTGTGATTTTAGTATCTACACCTGTCTTCTCTTGTATTTCCTTGGATATCTTAGATAATGCATCTCCAGAAAAGTGCGTATTATCTTCTTTCCGCATTTCTAATACAAAAGATCCTCCTCCAATACTAATTCCACTCTCAACAGCAATTTTTTGAAGAAAAGTACCATATTCTTTAGAAGCAGAGAATTTTTGAAGTTTAGTTTTTGCTTCAACTATTAATTCATCAATGGTTTCTTCTCTAGCAGCTAAGTATTCCATTTTGAGAGATAGTTTTTTTCTCGAGATTTCTCTAATCTTAGTATTTCTACTTTCATTTTCTATCTTTCTCAAGATTTCTTGTTTGATTTTTTCTCCTTCAGCCTTTGCAGCATCCAAAATTAGCTTCGACTGTTCTTTTGCAGATTGTGTAATTTCTTCAGCCTGTGATTTTGCGATATCCTCTATTTCTGATTTAATTCTGTTAAAGGCAACTAATTCATCAGGCCTTCCTTCCTTTTCTTCAACACTATCAGTCAATTTGCTCTCATAATAGCAGAGGTTTAAACTTTTTTAATCTTATTCATAATGTCCTCTAGTATTTATTAAAAGTAGCAGAATAATTAAATCTAAAACATATCTAAATTATTTCACTATTTTTATACAAAATTATTCAATCTTTGAATAGTTACTTCAAAATAAACAAATTATACGTCGTATCCTGAAGAATAATGAGGATTTCGAATCGTGTAAATAATATTGAATATGCTATAAGAGATGTACAAACTATAGCAAATAAAATCAAAGAACAAGGACATTCTATCTTGCAATTCAATATTGGCGATCCACTAAAATTCGACTATGAAGTTCCTAGTATTATGCAAGATACATTACGATCTCAAACCCAGCTTGGTTATTATTCAGATTCTACCGGAGATTTAGATGTACGACAGAAGATCGCAGACTATGAAAATGCAAAACAAAATTTATCTATATCAAACAATGATGTTATCTATTTTCAAGGAGTATCTGAAGGGATGTTGTTTTCTTTGTTATCATTTCTCAACCCCGGAGATCGAATTTTAGTACCGGGTCCAACATATCCCGCATATCAGAGTATTGGAACTGCTGCTGATGCAGAAATTGTAGCATACAGATGTATAGAAGAAGAAGATTGGAATCCAGATATCGATGATCTAAGATCCAAACTAACAACAAATACAAAAATAGTAGTGGTAATTAATCCAAATAATCCCACAGGAGCTGTATACTCAGAATCTACCCTGAAAAAAATCAGAGATGTAGTCGGTGAATCTGGAGCCACAATTTTAAGTGATGAAATCTATGATAAATTAGTTTTAGAGGGAAACTATACCTCCTATTCATCGATTACTAATGATGTACCTGCAATAGTATTCAATGGATTTTCTAAGGTTTATCTTGCCCCTGGTTATCGGGCTGCATATGGTTATGTTATTGATACTCAAGATCAAATCCAAGATGCTTGGGAAGGTGTACGTAAATTATGCAGGGTAAGACTTTCACCCAGTACTCCCATTTCCAAAGCCGCAGTTGCTGGTCTGTCGTTAAACCCTCCACATCTTGCAGGGCTAATAGAGAAGGTAAAAAGTCGAAGAGATCTTGTGGTCAAAAGACTAGGTGAAATAGATAGAATTTCAACAGTCATACCAAAAGCTGCATTTTATATCTTTCCAAAATTAGATCTACAAGGTACCAAGTGGAAAAATGATAAGGAATTTGTATTAGATCTGTTGCAAGAAAAACATACATTAATGGTATTTGGTTCAGGATTTGGACAGGAATTTGGAAAAGACCATTTCCGTATGGTTTACCTAGCCAATGAAGAAGTACTCAATGAAGGATTAACCCGATTGGCTGATTTTCTTCAATAAATTATTATCAGTAAGTAATTATAAATTCTGTAATTTATATTTGTATCAGATTTACAAACATTGAATAAGAAAAACACTGTGGGCTGATAATGTCGAGGAAAAAATTTGAAAATTTCTAAAAATATTGATACAATTCGTTCAAACAAAATAATCAAAATAAATCAAAAAAGTATAACTAATTTTTCATTTTTATTATGATGATAATCCGTTAATCAACGATGATGTTAAAAATTCCTTTGGCATAAGAAATAATGTAGACACAATACTGCAATAAATAGTATTTGTGTAATTACACGCGGGGGTCGCCCAGCCCGGTCAACGGCGTCGGACTCAAGATGAAAAAGGCTAAAAAAGGCTGAATCCGTTAGAAATCCGCTCCTCAGAGGTTCGTGGGTTCGAATCCCACCCCCCGTATTTTCATAATTATCAAATCTTATACTTGTCACTAATTGGAGACCAAGAAGTATTGTACTTATAACGGTAAAATGTATCACAAAAATTGAATTTACTCATAATTATACTTAATATTTTATGTTTTTAAATCAGACTTGAAAAATTATTCTCAAGTAAACTCAAAATCTAGACTAAATGTAAACACTGTCATGTATTCGATATAAATCATTTTTTTTATTATCACCGAGAACCCCCAATAATGACAACTGCAAAAACACAGATAATCAAAGCATTTGAAAATATCATTAAAGGTACTGAATATGTCCTTCAAGCAGTTCCTGCAGATAGATTGGATTTTAAAATTGAAGAAAATTCTACTACTTTAGAAAGTATATGCTTTCATATTTCTACTCTTCCCCTTGGTGCAACGTTATTTGCACAACAAGTATACACTGAATTCCCACCGGTTGATGTATTAATTGAAAAAATGAAAGAGTATCTTGGTGATTCTATAGAACAAAAGGATTATTCAACTATGTTTACAAAATCATGCGAAGTTTTCTTAAAACATTATAATTCATTCTCTGACAGAGATTTTGTACAAGAAACATATTCTACCTTCCTGACTAGAGGTCCTGTAACCCATATGGAAGGTTTCCTTAGTACACAGAATCATTTAATACAACATAGAGGAACGTTAGTTGCTATGCTACGATCTATGGGTATCCCTGTAGGTTTGAGTCAATATTGGGGTATGAAGCCTTTATCATCATAATATTTTATTTAGCTATAATTTAGAAATTGCTTGTATATTGAAAAATTAACAGATATACAAAATTATTCTAATTCTACTATGGGAATAAATTCTGTACCATCAAAGAATATAGGTTTTTGTGGAATATCTGTAAATTGAGATTCAACCAATTCAAGTCGATTCTTGTAATCATCAAAACTAGTATTACACATAGTTGATACCATTTGATCAAATATGGTGTTATCAAGTATTCTACCTGTTTCTTGTACTTCTCCCCAAGTCCCTGCAGCGTGATTTATGTCAATTGAATAATAATTTCCATGTAAATTTTTTGCGAAATCCATAGAAGTCAAGTTAAATGGAAGACGCTGATTTATAAATTCATTTAGTATGGTATATGGAAAATTACCCAAGTCAATTTCTTCATCTATTCTCTCAATTTTGGCAATAGTTTCAGATCCATATTTTCCTTCTAAAGAACTCCAAAAAACGTTAAATTCCAAATATTCTTGCTTATGAATACCACCAAAACCATGTATTTTAACAATTCGCGTAATTCTCTTATTATCCAAAACAGTTGTAATTAGAGGTTCTATTATGAGAGATACTCTGGCATTTGCATAATGTTCCATGATCGACGATAAATTTTCTAATTTACAATGATAGTATGGGTATGTAGATCCTGAATGAAATCCTTCATCATCTTTTACAAAGACATATTCAATTTGTAATTTTTTAAATTTGTCTATTATTATTTGTACCTTGTTTAAATCAAAATTTTTTGCTTTGGGGATGTAGAAAAATGGTAATAGCAAAGAACTATCAAAAGTAGAAAGTAATCTTCTTTGATTGATTTTAGCCTCCCATTGATGAAATGTTCGTGGAAATACAGGTATTTTCAATTTATCTGTTATGTTATACAGGTCTGGAATATCTTGCATAGTCATTGGAGCAATAATAAAATCAACTTCATAAAATTGCTCAAATATGCTGTAATATTTCTCTAAGGATAAAAACTTTACATCAACGTTTTGTGATTTTAATGAATCCAATAATCCTGGTTTTGTGTCTGCACCAGATAACCTTCTAAATGGAATTTGATTTGTTTTTTCAGTATAAAGCGAAAATAAAGATATCAATCCATCCAAATCCTCAACTGTATTTTCACTGGTAATCTTGTCCAATAATTCAATATGAGATGGTTTGATAAGTATTTGTCTATATTTATTTAATAAACTGGTTAGATAGAACGAATTAAAGAGTACTAGTGCTTTAACCATAATTTTACTTAGAAGTTTTCTTGTATTTAATTATAAGTTTAAACAAATTAAATTTTTCAAGATTATATTTTAATTATGAGTTAATTTAAAGAGTATTTTACCTGTGAATAAGAGTTATTAAAGATGTTACCACGAAGGGGGTAACAAAAACACAATCCTTATATATCTGCTATTCCTATTATATATTATGGAAGAATTAAATGTACCAACATTGTTGCTAAAATTTGTTCGATCTGTATTAAGATGGTCCTCTATCATGATATTGGTCGGTATAATTATGATGGTCTATTCTGGTTTGAATGCTCAAACAGATGGATTTGTATACAATATTAACAGTGGTGTAGCTGTGGAATTCAGTTCTAAATACATCAAACAAGATCAAGATTTACAGTTTTCTGTTGACTTAATGAGTTATAATGGAGAGGCAATCAATTATGATACAGAAAAAATTCTATCACTTGTTGTACAAAAATCAGAAACATCTACCTTTGAAAAATATGATATTGTTATTACCATGACTGGAAATAATATGGATCTCTATAAATCAGTTGGAGAGGGATATTATCGACTGGTAATTACCAATTCCGGTGATAAAGACGCAACTGTTATGATTAGCCGTGCTCAAGCAACTCAAAGTGATGTAATTATTTTTATCATCGGGACTGTTGCCTTTGCGGTCGGTGTAAGCATATTTGCTACTACAATTTCACTAAGTTTAACCACTTTATGCTTATTAATTGTAATATATCCAATATATTATCTAATTAATCATGAATTAGACGCTAATAAAAGAAGAAAAGAATTATTATTTACACAAATGAAAGCATAGATTACTGTTTTAATTAAAACCACAAAATACACAAAAAATTAACTAGTACCTAGAGATTTACTGTTTTTTAAAATAATATTTAAGTTAGATGTGAAGAAATAAGAATTATAGAATATTAGTGATAAATATGAGTTTCAATTTAGATAAAGCAATCTCCGTGGCACAAAGATCTGGTAAAACTGCTTTAGGTGTGAAGAAAGCATTGTCCGCAGCAAGAACTGGAGATGCTAAGGCTATAGTAATTGCTAGTAATGCTCCCAATCAATTAAGAGACGATGTAACTTACTATGCAAATCTATCAGAAATTCCAGTTATTGAATACCCAAAAACTTCACAAGATCTTGGTATTTTATGTGGAAGACCTCATTTAACAGCCTTTTTCACCATTTACAAACCTGGTGATTCTGATATAATGAAAATTGCAAAAAAGTAATATACACAATCTAATTACATAAATGAAGTTTAACTTTTAACAATTATTCGTACGTACTAGACCAAAAATTTCTTGGTAATTTTATTTCTTATATCGGATAAATTGTTGTGATCCACAGATCTCACAGTCTAATTGCTCACGGTTATAATACTTACCACACGACTTACACTTAAATTTGTATCTCCGTTTTTGACTTCCTCCTGTTGTTTTAATATTATTTACTGTAATCTCTAATTCATGAGCTATGTTCATAATCGCGTAATCATCTGTAAATATAATTACCATATCATTATTTCTTAATTCTACAGCCAAGGCAAGTAATTCAATATCCTGCATGGAAAGTTTATTTTCACCTATTTTTGAAATAGTTTTTTTTACTGAATCAATATTAATCAAACTAGGATTTATGACTGTTATTTTATATTTTTCTTCGAAAAGTATGAGAACAGAACGTGATAAAGAACTTTTTAACTCATTTAAGACATTTTGAGTAGTATATACTACTTCATCTTCAATATGGAGATCAGGAATAACTGATTGGTTAATTAAAATTCCTGAATCAATAATGTATATCATCCAAGAGAATACCTTTCAGAAAATTTTAGAAATACCCTTCTTGAAAAACTGCCTTTTCTTCGTAAAAATACTGTTTGATGTGAACTAGAAGTAATTTTCAATTGATCTCCTGGTTTGAGGGTATGTTGCATAATACCATCGTAAAATACCCTACATTCTTTACTTGTCTCTAAATTCTCTAGTTTTAATGATTTCTCCGGATTAACTATAATCGGTCTATCTAGTGATAAAAATGGTGCAATAGGTGTAATGATAATGGCAGATAAAGTCGGTGAGAGGATTGCTCCTCCAGCTGCAAAGTTATATGCTGTTGATCCATTTGGGGTGGAAAATATTATTCCATCTGCTCTACATTGAAACATAGGTATATCTTCTATGGTCACTCTGAAATCGATTGGTTTACCTGTATTTGCTCCAGATATTACACATTCATTAATTCCTGTATATGTATTTCCATTCACTCTGCCTTCAATCTGATTTGATCTATCTTCTATCCAGTTTTTATTTTCAATAAATGTAAACACTTCTTCCAATTCTGCATGTTCAAATTCACAAAGAAATCCAAAACTACCACAATTAATACCAATTATTGGTACATTTGGGTGGTTTTTTACCGCACGTAACATCGTTCCATCACCCCCAAATACAATTAATATTGCATTATCCGGGAATTTAGTTATTTGATCTATCCCCTCTAAAATGGGACTATCTGGTGATTGGAAAACAGAAAAACCTCTCTTTTGTGCTAACTCTATAAATAAACGAAATTTATCAATTGATATATCATCGCCTTTAATATATCCAATGAGTATTTCTTTAGACATTTAACCTTCTATTCGATGTATAGCATGTATATTTTTATACTTAGTATTTGTATTTTAGCTAATTCTAGGTTATTTTTTAAAAATCAGAAACTCTTCATCGAAACCGATATTATACTTAATATACATCCCTTTTATTCAATTTATTATGAGATTAATTCTAGGTATTACCGGTGCATCCGGTGTGCAATATGGATTAAAAACACTTGAAACACTGATTTCACTGGGACATGAAGTGGATTTAGTAATCTCTGATGGTGCGCGAAAGGTAATGGAATATGAAGTGAGTAGTGATATGTCACATATCATAAACTCTGCTACAAAAATCCATGATATCAAAAATTTAGCATCTGAAATTGCATCAGGCACCCATCGAAACAGCGGAATGATAATTATCCCATGTTCTATGAAAACAATCGCAGCAATTGCCAATGGATATTCTGATAATCTAATTCAACGAGCAGCTGATTGTACACTAAAAGAAAATAGAAAATTGGTAATAGTCTTTCGTGAAACGCCCCTAAACTTAATTCACTTAAAAAATCTAGTTACAATAAAAGAAGCAGGAGGAATCATCATGCCAGCAGCACCTGGTTTTTACAAAAAACCCCAAACAATCGATGATTTGGTAGATTTCATTGTAGCAAAAACACTGAATATTTTCGATATTAATCAATCTTTGATGAAACCATGGAATCCGAAAGATTAACTTCCTTGGATTTAATATACTCATCAACTAATTCTCTAATTGTAGAAATTGAAAATGATGTTTGTTGTACTACGTTTACAGATGCATATACGATTTTGTTCAACTTTTTAGATAGAATTAATGCTAATCCATCTGCCATTTGATTATCTCTACCATAAAAAATACTCATACTGTCAATTCCAACTTCATTGCTCGGTAAACCCATTGACATAGATCCTAATTTTACACCTTTATCATAAATACTCGCAACAATTGCGTTTTCAAACTCTACAATATATAAATACACAAATATACTGCCGTTTTCTCCAATAATTTCCTTTTTTAACAGGTGAGATTTAGGTACATTGCCTTCTATATTACCAATGACCATCTAAATCCTCCTTTTGCAATACTTCTAATAACCTTTCCTTCTTCAGCTAATTTAATTCCAGCAGAAACCACGTGTGTTCCACTGGTACAACCCTGACATAGATCGGGGAAGTTCTCTGTCATATTTAAGATTTCTTGGGTTGATAAACTATTTTTCGAGCTCTTGAGTATTGCTATAAAACATTCTTTGTTCTTAGCAATGACCATACATTACTACAGTTATTACTGATTTAAAATTATTTTTATAGAATTGATTATTAAATACAGATATTAGATGGGGATTTATTTAATAATTATTTGTTCGTGAGATGCATTCAATAATTCCAAAGCATTTCTTAGGATATCACCAAGTTTCTCATCTAAATCTTTGGATATCATTCCACTTTCTATCATATTCGAAGTGATATCATCAACTTGAGTATCAACTCTTCCTGTTTCTGCATCTTTATATAAATTCATACCCATATCAAAAGCTCGTATCCTACCTTTAAAACCGAGATCAAGTGGTGTAATAATTCTTAACCTTTCTCCAGTTAAATTCTCATTGTTGTAATATTTATAGTGGATAGTCCAACCACCAGCAGCGAATATTGCTTCCACTCGATTACCATCGAATAATTTAAAATATTCATTGGGATCAGAACTGTTTTCATGCTTTACAAAAGAGGTTTTCATTATTTTATTATCAATGATATTACCTAAGTTTTCCTCTCTTATAGTTCCGTTTAAAAATCGAAAATCTCCCCTGATATTTCGATTGTTAGTATAATCTCGCTCTAAAATCATTTCCAACATACGTTTAGATGCTTCCTCCATGGGAATTTTAGCAATGAATGTTTGAATGAACTCTAATCCAAAGCCAGTTGCCATAGAGTATGATCTTAAATGATGGTAATTTGGTAAAGTTGGTAATATCTTCGCTCTGAGTGTATCTAAATGTTGTTTAGATGCATTAGCAAAATATACCTCTGATACCATTTCTCCAGATACTAATTTAATCCCTCTTTCATCTTCCTCCATTTGACGATGAATTTCTGACCACAAATCTACTAAACTATTGATTTCTTTGATTATATCGTCTTCATTTGCAGATGCAGCACTTGTACGAATAATTATACCAAAGCCTGGAGGTTGATGAAGTTTACCCAAATTGTGTAATGCCTCTCTTTCAGCTCCTTGTAGTTTTCTAGATACTCGAACAAAATCTTGTTCAACTTCTAGTATTACATAATCTCCACCAAGTGTAATTTCAGTAGAACACACTGGTAGTTTATCAATCTCTGTTGGTAATTCTTTTACCTGAACAATAATTTGTTCTCCAACCTCGGCACTGGAGTTGAAAATAATACCTCTTGTATCTCCACCAAGGTCAAGTATCGAAAGCCTCTTCTTAAAAATTCTTTTAATTACCATTGCTGAATAGATTGCATCTTGTTTTACAGGATGTTGAAAAATTATACTATCAAGTAATTCTTCTCGGAATAATTTTTCGATTTTCTTTACAGCTAGTGGATATCCTTTGAGCATGATACCAGTGCGATTATCCAAATCACTAATATTTACATCATGAGGATGTTTCTCCTCGTTTATTGATAAATTTTCCAATATTTCTCTATTTGGATTGGATAAACTCACTTCACCAGTATCTAATAATAATTTACTTAGGGCTAGACCGTAAATTGAATCTATCCTGACAATTATATTGCTCATGTTGCTCTAGATTATACATTTCGTAAGTCTTTATAGAAATTATTAATGTTAACTACATTTTATTACTGATTCCTAATCGATAAAACGCGTTCGTATAGTGTATAAAATAACATTAAAATTAAAAAATCTAACAAAATAAATACACTCACACGAATTGTCATTAATGAACTGTAAAGTTTTAATATTTAATATAAGATGATTTTTCATGAATGATGAAGAATCTCAAGTTTCTTCTCCCAATATCAATTCAGTATTAAAAGCTCTAAATCATCCATTAAGAAGGGAACTAATTCTTCATCTCTACAGAAAAAGACAAGGCAGTAGCTTTAGCACCCTTCATGAAATAGCAACTCATCAAACAAAATCAACAGGGCAGTTTTCATATCATTTGAAATTACTATTGGACGCGCAAATTATAACAAAATCAGATGATATTTATTTTATCAGTGAATTCGGTGAAAAAGCTTCCAATATGATTCAATTTATTGATTTAGAATTTGATAGATCAGTATCTCAAAAAATAAGCTCTTCATTTGCCTCTCTTTCTCCTATGGAACTAGTCTTTATTTCATGGATGATTACACCTCTATTGATTTTTGGTTTCATAATTGATGAAATGGGTAAATTAAATAATGATTATATTTCATTTTACATATGGCTAACAATTGCAATAATTACATTAATTTCCGCAATTCTACTGTCATATAGTATGCTGCAATACCCACCTTCTGTTATCGTTCTGACAAATATAATTTGGATATTTTTCCTACCTAAAGATCAGATAAAACTAGGTAGAATTTATATTTTTTCAGGATTTGGAACTGGTATCTTAATGAATGGCCTTCTTCTTGATAATAGTTTAATTCAAATCGTTATTGGACTAATTTCAATTAGTATCGCTTTATTCTATAGCTTGAAATATATAAAAGATGAAAATCACTATATACTGGATATTAAAATAAAATAAGATTTCTTATTATAGTAATTATATTAGATCCTTTATACCATAGTAATACCAACCTAATAAACAAGGGACTCCAATCCACAAACAAAGTACAATAAAATGCAGTATCAGTTCTATAGTATCTACACTACCAATTAATAATGATGGCCAAATATTTGATAACACAAACGGTGAAAACCACTTTAAACTCTCCACCAAACCTACTAAATACTGAATAAATAAGAGTAAAATTCCTGAAACACCACTTATCGCATTGCTAAACTTTGTAGTCATCATTATAACAAATGACGAAATAGTACCTAAAACCAATGCCATCAACAAACTAGCAATAAATACTCGTTTCATGTCTAATGAATCATAGAATAAAGTCGCATATAGGACTGTAATGACTGATGATACAGTAAACATAATAATTATCCCAATTACTCTGATTAGAAATCTAGTCATAAAATATGTTCTAGGTGATATTGGTCTAGATAGGTAGAAATATCCATTTTTCGCGGTGCCGAATTCAGATGAAAAAGTAGATGCACTGTACAATATAACAATCAGACTAATTAATCCAATATCTCCCCAGAAATCATATAGGATTTGAGTAATTGTTGGTTCTGGAAGATTAATCACCTGTAAATCAGACAATTCGAGAATTTCTGGTAAAAATAATTGTGATAAGACTGATGTTATGCCAAAAAATAGGAACAACATACCCATAGCGATTATTTTGGTCTTTTCTAAATTAAACTCTGTCTTAACATGAATTGTTATTATGTTATAATTCGATTTTTGTTTTACCCTCATATCTTTAAACCTCCATCGCATTTACAAAAATATTCTCTAAACTAATACTTTCTTTCATGAAATAATACAAAACAATCGAGTTATCTTCAACGATATTTTTCATAAATTCCGGTGTTTGAAGTCCATCTCCATTTGTTTGAATCTTAAATCTGTTCCCAGATAACGGTTCTATATGAGTTATATCTGAATGTTGTTGTAGGTAAGTAGAATCAATTCCTTTTCCATAAATAATATAATTATCTCCTATTGAAAACTTATTTGTAATTTGATTTATTGTACCCTCTGCAAAAACTCTACCATTATTGAGAATAACAATCTTATCACATATTCTTTCTACTTCTCCGATAACATGACTACTGAAAAATATGGTTTTTCCATTTCTTGCCAAATTTTCCATAATTGCTAATAACTGTCTTCTTCCCATTGGATCTAATCCCGATGTGGGCTCATCCGCGATTATTAGTTCAGGATCCGTTATTAACGCATTTGCAAGTTTGATTCGAGTTTTCTGACCTTTACTCAATTTACTTGTATTTCTAGTTATAAAGGTAGATATTCCTGTTTGTTTAATTATAGAGGTAAGTGCTGTTTGTAAGGCTTGTCCAGTTAGACCATGATATCTTGCTGAATGACGTAATAATCTAATTCCTGATATTTTTGGCAATTCTGCATCCGGTAATAATGCCATTCTTCGTTTTAATAGGTGATTTCCTCTGATATTTTCATTAAAGATAGCAATATCTCCTACATCTGGTCTTAGAAATTGAAATAACAAAGCAATAGTAGTGGATTTACCAGCACCATTTGGACCTAAAAATCCAAAAACACTCCCTTTATCCACATCGAAATTTACATTTCGGAGAGCAGTTACATGTCCATAACTTTTTGATAAATTTGAGACATTAATTATTTTCAAACGATCAAACCTCCTAGTTATCACTTGAATATAATACCAGTAAGTCATCCTTACTCATTCTTGGAGAAAATAGAAAGTAGATGATAGGACCAAATCCCGAAATAAATAGTATGATTCCCAGCCATAATAATCGATTTGTCATATCCTTTGGTTGTTTAAACCAATCAATAATTGCAATTATAACTAATAGTAATTCCAATATAATGATCGGTAAAATAATTTGAAGTATTTCTGTGGTTAATTCCATAATTTCACCTATATAAATATTGTATGGGTATTTGAAAAGGATATTCGTCTAAATTATTAGTAATCATCAGCTCTAAATTCTTAGACGGTTAGTCTAAATCTTTAGAGTATCTTTGTATTTGTCTATTGAATAAATTTATTGTAGTTGATTCCAGCCAATAGCCTGAAAATACATTATACTTTGATTTTATTTCTTTTTTATCAAAGAAATTATACATTTAAAATTGAATCAATTAAAATATTGAGTATTTATTAAAACTGTATGATACTTGGTAGATCATTATTACTTGACTTTGATGGAGTACCTAATAAAAAATTGCATTATGAAGAAGAAATGAATAAAATAATTCTTAATGCAATTAAGATAAGTGAATTAACCTTAATTGAATATTCATCCCATCAGTTTCTTCATACAACAGACAATTCTAATGAAACTGGTGGAATGACTGGATTTGCATTGCTCAAGGAAAGCCATGATACATATAAAAATAGAATTAAAAGAATATTCAATTCAAGAGCAAATTAATATATTAACCGATATATCTGATTTACAAAGTGCAAAATATTTAGCAAAATTAAATTATAATTTTGAATTAAAATACCAAGTTGCATTGTCTCTTGTGCAAATTCCAAAACCAAATGAGAATGATATTTTAAATACAATCAATAGGGTTAAAATATTACGCCTAAATAAGATTAGATCACAACTAAATCCAAGTCAAAATGAAACTTTAAAAATAATCTTGGACAATACTAACATTAGATTAAGAGATATTATACACATACTTAATGTAGACTCAGACGATATGATATATAAACATCTTAAAAAACTAGAATTATTTGGTATTATTACACAAAAGAATCTTTCTCATCTCGGAAGAGGTAGGTATAATGAAATTTCATTGAATAATGATTACAAAATTAAATCCGGAATATAACTATTTGTTGATTTTGCAAGTAAAGAATACTGATAATCGCTGATGTTTAGCTGAGCTAAATAGGCCAGATTACCCATGTTCTCTGGGACCTCTGTTAATTATCTGATAAAAAAGAGTCAGATATTGATTATCTACATTAATTAATAAATGGGTTATTACATCATGTATCAATATAGAATGTTCTTTCATATTCAGACACCTTACGGTCATAGATACTCATATCATCGATACTTTCACATATTTCCTCAATGAAAGACAAGAATTCATTGGCAACTACCTTAACAGGCACTTTTACTTCATTAAGATAGAAAGTCCCGTTACTCTGCAACAGCTTAGTTAATTTCCAATCCAAATATTCCAGTACTTTTTCCTTGCTATCATTAATAAGTACCTCTTCCTTAATGATTATCAGTTCATAATACATGGTTAGTTTGAATTTGCCAAATATTTCTTCCAGCTTACAATACTTG
>JAOUKW010000260.1 GCA_029882335.1 Candidatus Heimdallarchaeota archaeon
TCAATAACACAAAGTAACTAAATAATGAATAAATTGATAAGTAAGAATATAAATGAGTTATGATTTCGAGGAATTTGAAAAGCATGGTTATTCAGAATTAGAAGTGGAAGCACTACAAGAGATTTCAAATATCGGAGTAGGGCATTCTGCAACTGCTTTAAGTCAATTATTGCACAGACGAGTTGATATGTCTGTCCCTTTAGTAGAATTAGTAAAAAATGAAAATCTTGCAGAAAAATTAGTTGGTGCGTCGGATTCAATTGTATCTAGTGTCTTAGTTCAAACAGCCGATACTAATGATAAAGAGAAAACCCTCAATTTTCTTATCGTTTTTAATGAAAAATCAACTCGAAATATCATCAATATACTAAGAAATTCAAATTCCCCTGATGATCTAAGGGATTTGGATGAAATTGCCTTATCAATAGTAAAAGAAACAGGAAATATCCTTCTACTTCATACAATTACTGCAATTAACACATTTACAGGATCTACTTGGTTTCCAAATGTACCGGAATTAAAAATTGATATGATTGGTTCAATTACAGAGGAAATCATAAGTACAAATTCAATTAAAAATGGAATGTTTCTATTAGTTGAATGTGATGTGTTTTCAGATGAAGAGAATTTAAAAGGTGTAATCTTGATAATTCCCAATGACTCTGGAATGAAAGTTATTTTAGAAAAGATTTACGGTGAAGATTTAGAATCATATGGAGAGTAACTAAATGGAAACCTTTCCCGTAAGAATAGGTGATATAGTAGTAACTCAAAATCCTAATAAATTAGAGGCATTAGGAGTAGGGAGTTGTATCATACTAGTAATTTATGATGAAATTACAAAAATTGCGGGAATGGCTCATATTTTACTTCCTGAAACAATAAAATCAGATAATGGTCCACCTGGTAAATATGCAGATTCAGCTGTAATTGAGCTAATACGACAAGTGGTTATAAAAGGTGGAAATAGAAATCGATTAAAATCAAAAATGGTAGGAGGGGCCAGAATGTTTGAATTATCATCTCAAACAGAAGGAATTCTTGATGTTGGTAAAAGAAATGCCATTGCTGTAAAATTATGGTTGGAAAAAAATGGTATTCCCCTTGTTGCAGAAGATATTAGCGGTTCTCAAGGAAGAAGTATTACTTATGACAGTTCAACTAATCAAATAGAAATAAGATATGCATTACATACCTATAATCGATATTTATAAATTATCTAAGTGCTCCGAAATTCTATTTGCTGCTTCTGATATTAATTCTTTACTTGCTGATCCGAAACTAACTCTGAAATGCTCATTTCTTGAATAACCAAATTCACTCGCGGCTACGAGAACAACCTTTGTACTTGAGAAAATATCCTCGACAAAACTTTCACCTGGATTACTACTATTTTGAAATTTTTCATGAGTTATTTTGGGAAAAGCGTAAAATGAACCAGTGATTTTTGGTATATCAATACCTTGGATTTTTTGAAATTCTGCATTAACAACATCTCTTCTTTCTTCCATTATAGTACAAATTTGTTTTCTGTAAAGAAAATCTTCTTTAGATCCCATAAACTGTGAAATTACGTATTGTGGTACTGATGGTGCATTTGCTACAATATAGGGATGAAATTTTGCAAGTGGTTCAATTAATTGTGGATTCGCGATTGCAAATCCCAGTCTCCATCCAGGAATACAATATGTCTTACTAAATGAATTTATAATTATTGTATTATCTGGGGCAAATTCTGCAAATGATCGATGTTTTTTACCATCAAATACCATGTACTCATATACTTCGTCACTTAGAATGACTAAATTATTATCAATAGCTAAGTCTGCTATCGCTTTCATAGTTTCTTCAGTATAGATTGTTCCTGTTGGGTTACTTGGAGTATTGGTTATTATAATTTTAGTGTTTGCATTAATTTGCTCTGCGATATCATCGCCATTCATTTGAAAATTATCGTCCAAATTTATTCTGATTGATTTTCCACCTGCTAATTCTGGAATTACAGGATAGTAAACAAATCCCGGATCTGGAATTATAACTTCATCTCCTTTATTCAACATTGCAAACAATGAACCAAATAACATTTCAGTACCTCCAGTACCAATTACGACTCCATCTTGTTCATAATCTAAATTGTAAACATTCTTATAATTTTCTACTATTTTTTGTCTAAGTTCTAATGTACCTGAATTTAAGGTGTAAGTGTGTGGTTTGATAGTATCTATTTCAGAAATAATCTGATTAAATTCTTTAGGGGGTTCTATATCTGGAGCTCCAATTCCTAAACTAATCAATCCTTCAATACCTTGTGCCCTTGCAAACATTTTCCTTATACCTGATGGTCTAATTTGATCTAGCATCTTTGATTTGGGAATTTCATAATCTAGTTTATTCATAAATTTTCAATTGAAAGGTGATTTTTGTTATTTTTCATTCGTCGGGTAAGTATTTCTTGTTTTTTTTATAATCTTAATCAATTTAATACAAATTAATGATATTGTCACTATTGAAAAAATATTTCCAAGTTGAAATGATTTAATTCTTGATATTTCCCAAGTGGCAACAATATTTAATTGACGAATAAATGAAATAGATATATCCCAATTATATAATCCAATTAAAATAGCATTATCTAAACTATAATTGATATTGTATGAAAACCCATTTGTATCATTTATTGAATAAATTTGTAAATTTGAAAGTGATGAAACATATTGCTGATACATGATGAATACATCTGTCATTGATATATTTTCCTTCCCGATTTTATTGACAATTTGGCTGATTTCCTCTCTATATAATTGTGTTTTTCCTCTTGTATCATAAAGAATAAAAAACTTATATGGTAAAGATGATGATTCCATACTCATTGATAAAAATAAAGTTGAGTTATCTGGAATCTCAAATTCCAGATAAGATGATATTTTTATTGATTCAGAGGTAATCCAATAATTTTCTGTTAACTTTTCCTCATAATTCCATTGCTTTCCACCCAAGATTCCTATCCATAATGAAAAATAAAATAGTGATATTAATATGCAAATAGCAATTAAATCATTCATATTCAATTTTTTTAAATAATTTGAAATTTTAAACAAACGAAATCGACGTATCCCTGAATTATTAATTATGTCAAAAAGAAGTGGTATTATTACTTTATATAAATACCAACTAAATAACACAAAATGTACCATAAAATCATTGATTGGCCAATTTAGGGTTGTCGAACCAAAATAAGAAGTTCGCTCCTCAGAAGACCAATTAATAAAAAACCGGTTTATACCAACATTTTGGTCTAAATAACCTACTTGAATAAAGATCCCTCTGAGAGTAATGGGTAGAATTGCATTTCCCTCTAATCCAAAAATAACTCCCATCGTAAATACATAAAATCTTTTATCAAGAGGATAAAAAATGGCTATAGGACCAAAAGTCAAGTCAAATATTATATGACTTAACCATAATATTCCGATATGTCTTCCTATTATCCATTTTCGATTGTTCTCCATGTTCTTGTTGAAATTAAATAAAATAAATAAAAAAATTAGAGGAAATAAAATAGAATGAGAAATTGCACGATGACCTGATGTTATAATATCGACATCAGGTAATATAGAAGTTAAACTAATTAAAAAAAAGATTAATCTATTTGAATTATAATACTCTCTGGATTCCTTTTTGATAGCATAGTATAAAATAAGAGATGAGATACCTAAATGAGTTGATAAATAAGTCATGAGATAGTTATGGTTAAATTAGATAAGAACTTTATGACCGGAATATAAACTTAATAATTGCAAATTCGCTCAAAGCGATATAGACTACAAAAATAATTTATTAAATCAACAAAATTAGAAGGTAGTAGTAATGGCTAAAAAATTAAAGAAAGTACGAGCTAAACCAAAAGAGAATTATCGCGCTCAAAGTATGTTTTTATTAATTTCAGCTTTACAAACATGGATTTCTTTCATTTCTGCAGCTGTTGCAATTAGAAAAAAAATTGAGGGTGATGATATATCTATTATAGTTGTTATCTCTTTTATTTTAGTAGAAATATTTTATATTATTGGGATTTACTCACTATTTTTTATAAAACCACCTTATCATAATCTGATTTTTGCAGCTAGTTTGATAATTATATTTCAAAGTATAATACTTTTAGTTCAAGGTGGTCAATATTGGTATGCATCTTCATTGATTCCTGCATTGATACTGTATTTGGGTCTAAGATTTCCAATTAAAAATGAAAAAGCCCTTAAATTAAAGGATAGGAGTTAAAAAATTGTATATACATTTAATTGACAATATAAATTGTTTAATTTGTGGTTCATCTCAATGGGTAGTAGAGGGAAATATTCTTGATGAATATGTCACAAATGGTTCAATAACTTGTCTTAACCTTGATAACTTTATTATTCAAGATAATATTTTATATTTAGGTAATAATTTACCCCAAAAGAATACTAGATATCAAGATTATTCTATTACAGGATATCCAAAGGAAGTAAATGATAACGAAAGATCTGAATTCTTATCTAATTTAAATGAAATTATGGATAAGCTAATTGGTGAGAATTTGAAAGTAGTTTTCTTTGGAGAATCTTACTTGTTTTTTGAATATCTAAAAAAAGATATCGATGTTATATACTTTATTCACCATGATGAAACCTATTTAAAACATATTTATGAAATGGCAATAAATAAACAGGTACATCGAAAAATAGTGCTGGTATGTAGTGATATGTTCACTATTGTTGAATCACTACCAAAATACTATTTCTTTCCAAAAGACAAAAACAGTGAAGAATTAACTGATATTAATTATTTAATATTCTTTTCGCGTATAGATGAATATGAGATTCTTTGGTCGAGTAACACAATAAAGTTACAACTTCAAACAAAATAATCTAAATTATGCAAATATTACCTGAATCCATTACAACAGCAATGGATTTTCCCTGTTCAGAATGTTCTTGTAGATAACCCTCTAAACGATTAATAGATAGTGAATTCGCAAATACATGGTGTAATTCAGTTTCAGAAAGATTACTAATTATAAATAGAGTATTGGAATGGGTAAATTTTGCAAAATTATACACCTTATGATCTCCAAATTTGTAATTACTTAGGTTAAGTGATTGTAACACGTGTTCTGGTGTGTTATACTCCCTAATTGTATTATAAAAATTTTCATTACCAATTCCTTCAGTGCATTTGGCTAATAAAATTAAAACACCTCCCTTTGTCACAAGTTTTTTTGTATTCTCAATACCTTTTTGTGCTTGATAAAGAGACATGTTTAAAGGAGCATAAACCACACTTACCACAACATCAAATGTTTCCTTTGTCGTAATAGTTAAAACATTCATTGCAAATTCTTTTGCTTGATTAAATGAATTTCTTAAACTTCCGTAAGAAAGAGAAAAGATGTTATTACCTTCACAAACCATTTGTATTCCAAATATATTGGAATCAATCATTGATTCGACTTCCCAAAGATCATTGAATAGTGGATTATTCTCTGTGATTGATGGACCTGTATGAGGGTCTAGTGCTAATGAATGATTTTTTATAATTGACTCATATGATCCTAAACCTGGAAAAATTGATTTAATTCCACCAGTAAAACCTGCGAAATAATGAGGTTCTACAGAGTTTATACATAAAATATTGTTGAAAGATTGTAGAATCTTGTTTATTTTGATTGGAGTTCCTGATTTTGTGGTTCCCAAATATATACAATCTGATTGTTTTGCATCATGTATTATGATTGGAATTTGATCTTGTATTTCTTTGTCAATTAAATGATTTAATTGGTCAATTGATGGAGCACTATGGGTTCCGGTTGCAATGATAATACTTTCAATATTATTTTTACCATAGGTTTGAATTAACAGTCTTAAGATCTTTTTACTTGG
>JAOUKW010000261.1 GCA_029882335.1 Candidatus Heimdallarchaeota archaeon
AACTTCATCAGCTACTAATGAAATCCTATCTGCTGCTTCTTTTGAATTATCAGATAATTTTCTAACATTTTCAGCAACTACTGCAAAACCTCTACCATAATCACCAGCTCGAGAAGCCTCGATACCTGCATTTAATGCAAGTATGTTGGTTTGCAAAGATATTTGAGATACTTCTTGAGTATTTTCTTGAATTCTCTTTACAATCTCATTAATCAATTCAGTTACATTGCCGATATCCTTGGTTACATCGGATATCAATTCAGTCTGGGTGGTTGCACCGTCTGACATGGCTTGAGATGTAGATGCTACTTCTTCTGCAGAAGCATTGATTTCTTCAGCACCAGATAACAAATCGCTAGATGTGGTATTCAGTATATTTACAGAATTACTAGTTGATGTTACTACATTTGTTAAACTTGTGAAAGCTTCAACGAAACTTATGCCTAATTGACCAATTTCATCCTTTCTTTGAGTGTTTATATGACTACTATCAACTGAAAGATCTTTTCGAGCTAATGCGTTAGAAAGTTCTGTTACTTCAATAATAGGTTTTGATATTACGGGCCCACCAACATATAATGCAGCAAATACAATTAAAGCTGCAGCAATAATTACAGTAATAATTTGAATATTCCTTTCACGCTCATATTCTTCTAATAAAGCAGTAATCGGTTCATAAACTTCGGCTTTATCAATCTCAGCTAGAATTATCCAGTCAAGATCCATTGTGGTAATTCCACCACCATAATCTTTACCAACATCACCTCTTTGTTCAGTTCCAGTAACCTCTCCTAATGCTTTCATACTATGTGTAAAACCTAATACTGGAAATCCTCGATAATCGTCATAATAGTCTAGTATTTTTCCATTTTCCAATGCTGCTTGTACACCAGCAGTATTTATTCTCTGTTCCAAAATAAAATCATGCTCGTCAACATATCGAGACATTGAAATTGCTAATTTAGTATCAGCATGTACAAGATAAATTTCACCGGTTTCACCCAATCCTTTAGTATCGTATACTTCATCATCAGATTGTCTGTTAGTATCACCAAATTCACCTTTCTTGTATGCTAATTTTTCCCATAATTTTTCCATGTTTATATAGAGTGACAAAGTTCCCATAGCAACTCCATCCCATTCAATAACTTTTGTCATTACAAAATTATATAAACCAGTTGTAGGTGAAAGATGTATATCTTCTCTACCAATATCATCAGCAGTGGTGCTTGTTGCATAACCAGACCATGCATCTTCAATATGTGGTTTTTCAAAAAAATCAACTCCTTCTACTAGAGTGTCTTCCACTAAAGGTGAATCTAAATCAATACCAGTTCGTAGTTCAATCAATTGTAAATTTCCAGTTGAATTTGCAAGGAAAATTAAATCATATGTTCCATATGCATCCATAATTTGTGAAAAGTGACTTCGTACTCTTTGTTTAGCGTCATTGGCATCAGCATCACTTAATCCACTTAAAGGACCAAATTTCATCATTGAAGCAATTGCATGCATCACAGTAGTAGATTCAGAAAATGCAATTAAATCACTAGCACGTTCAGACATAAAAGTGTTTACGGTGATTCCTGAAGTTTCTCCTAATCCATGCATTCGTAATTTGAATTCTTCATCCAAACTAGTTTCTGCAGTTTCAATTAATTGTTGTGTACTATTAGTATTAGATATTGATACAAACAATAGTGGAATTAATCCAACTATGAGCATCACTCCAATTAATTTTGTTCTAATGGGTATGTCGTCTAGAAAACTCATTTTTAACCTTTACCAATGTAAGTAATTTCTAAATAACCAAATTTTAGTATAAAAATGTTGTTTTTTAATGATGTAAATTGAGGTAGGTTATTTTAAATAAACATCAGAATTGACAAAATAGAATTGATATTAATTATTATTTTTTTATTTAATTTTAAAATGAAATAAGACTTATTTAATTATAATATAATCTGTTATATTGTATGGTTAAATGCTGAAAAATACAATTTACAAGTAATATTTCAATATATTTTCACTTATATTCAAGATTATTGTAATTTAAATTCACCCCGCAAGATAACATAATTTAATTCCGCTCACCAGTTTGTACCCTCCATAATTTATTATATTGACCTTTTTGTTGTAATAATTCATCATGAGTTCCCTGCTCAATAATTTGTCCATTATTAAGTAAATAAATTTGATCTGCATTACGGATGGTTGATAATCGATGAGCGATAATAATTGTTGTTCGTCCAACTATAATTCGATCTAATGATCTTTGAATTGCTGCTTCTGTTTCATTGTCCACATCACTTGTTGCTTCATCAAAAATTAATACTGGAGGGTTTTTTAGTACTGCTCTTGCAATTGAGATACGTTGTCTCTGTCCACCACTAAGTTTTTGACCACGTTCACCAACTAATGTATCATAACCATCTGGTAGTAAAGATATGAATTCATGAGCCTCTGCTATTGTTGCAGCCTTAATAATATCTTTTAGTTCATCATTAGGACGACCATATGCAATATTTTCACGAACGCTACCATCTATAAGGAAAGTATCTTGACTTACAAATCCAATTGTTGAACGATATTGTTGTAAATTAAAATTTCTAATGCTTATTCCATCAAATAAAATGGCTCCATCATCAGGATCATAAAATCGTAGTAATAATTTGATTAATGTTGATTTACCTGCTCCAGTTGCCCCAACTATTGCGATTGTGTCACCATGATTTATTGTAAGGTTAAATTCTGTAAATACAGGTAATCTATTTTTATAACTAAAACTAACATTATTAAAGATAAATTCACCTTTTATATTTTGTAACTCTAATAAACTATTACCAGATGTTATTTGTTGAGGTGTGTCAAGTAGATTTAATATTCTTGTTGTAGATGCCATAGCTCGTTGATATTGATCAAATGTTTCACCAAGTCTTGTAAGTGGCCAAAGAAGTCTTTGAGTCAGAAACAACATCACACCATAAGCACCTACTTCTATCTTACCATCAATAGCCTCTATACCAGCGAATATTAACATAGCAGTGAAACCAATAACAATAATCATTCTAACTAGAGGTGAGAATGCAGAACTGTATTTAATTGCATTTCTATTACTTATTTGATAGTTTTTTGACAAATCATATATTCGTTGTGCTTCAAATTCTTCTGTCGTATATGACTTGATAGTTGCAATTCCACTTAGATTGTTTGAAAGTTGACCATTTAACATGCCTACTTTTTCTCTGACTTCAGTATATTTAGGAGCTAGAAAAGATTGGAATTTAAAAGAAAATAAAAGGATAAAAGGCATGGGTAATATTGCCATCCAAGCTGTAGTTGGAGATAAAACAAAAAATAAATATCCAATGATAATTACGGTAGTGGTGACTTGGATTATATCATTCGCACCAGTATCTAAAAACCGTTCCAGTTGATTTACATCATCATTTAAAATAGACATTAATCCACCTGTTTTTCTATCTTCAAAAAATTCTAATTCTAGATTTTGCATATGACGATATGCATCCATTCTCATTCTATGTTCGATGGATTGTGCTAGATTTCGCCATACAATGGAATAGAGGTATTGAAATAATGATTCTAATCCCCAGATTAATAAGGTAAGTATACCAAGTACAATAAATTGATCTCGTATATTAGGAAAACCTAATGATGCGATAATTGATTTTTCTCTTCTATCAACAACATCGATTGCAGCTCCAATCAATACCGGAGGTGCCAAATCTAATATTTTATTTAATATTGAATATATGAAAGCAATATATATTTCTTTTCTGTGGTCTGTAGAATAACCATATAATCTCTTCAATGGATGTTTATTATAGGAAGATTCACTCATAATTTTCATTTTTCCTCTTAATATTTGTATGAAGAGATAAAATCGTATTGATTTGAAATAAAATCTAGTAACCCAAATCAAAATCGAATATATTATCTGATTGTATGTCTTTTGCAATTAAATCTAATTCATGAGCAATTTGTTTGGCAACCTCTCCATAAGAATCCTTAGAAACCCATGCTCGATGAGGTGAAATTATTAAATTCGGTACTAGACTAAATTCACTAGGAGGAATACCTGGAGAATTTTTATTATATGGACTATTAATCCAAACATCAAGAGCAGCAGCCCTAATATTTCCCTCTCTTAATGCATCGAATAATGCTTCTTCGTCTATTAAAGCTCCTCTTGCAATGTTTACGAATATGCAATGAGAGGGTAATTCTTCAATTATCTTTTGAGAGATTATTCCACGAGTTTGATCAGTTAATGGACTTGCTAAAATCAAAAAATCTAGGTCAACTGCTTTTGTGATTAATTCATCTGAGTGATATTGACCTTCATCAGGTCTGTTCCGAAAAATTACTACCTCCATATCAAATGCGTCGGCAAATTTATGAAGTTTTTTCCCAATTGCACCATAACCTAAAATTCCAATAGTCTTACCCTGTAAATCTACACTCACATCACCAATGTGGCTTCGATCAGGCCACGTTTTTGTTTCAACAATATTATTATGATATTTTATGACTTTTCTTGCTGCATTGAGTAATAATGCCCATGCGTGTTCTGCTACTGTAGAAGAATTACCATGGCAATTAATTATTGATTTATTTGATGATCGGATATCAGCTAGTGGTAGTATATCAACACCAGCTCCTGGTGTAATTAAAAATTTTACAGATGATAAGGACCATAATTCGCGAGGTGGATTAAATGCCAAAATTGCTTCAGGTTTTTTATTAGCTATGTCTTCATACTTCATTTTGTGATTAGTATAATCAAGTAATTCCCATTTAGTGGTTAAAAATTGCTGTACAATTTGAACAGGTATCCATGGAATTCCGTATGCTGCTTTTCTCATAAATTAGGCTAGTAATAATAGATTATAAATTATTCATCGAATAACAACTGATTCGTAAGATTTCATATCTATATATTTACCAGTTTTTACATTAATAATCTTCAATTACAATCAAAAAATAATTCAATAATTCCGAAATTTCTTTATTTGATTATTATAATGAGAATTGTGAATCTACTACTATTTATCATTTAATAACATCAGTTATATGACATGTAAAATTAAACTATAGAGCAAAATAACCATACTTGATTTTATATTTTTAATTATCTTCATTAATATTATATTCAAAATTATTGTATAGTAAAATTACTAACTCGTTCTCTTGAAGTTTCTGCTTGAGAAGATAATTCTTGAGCTGCAGATGATAGTTCCTCAATTGTTGCCGTCATCTCTTCTGCTGCTGCGGCTACTTCTTCTGCAGAGGCTGCTGTTTCCTCTGCTACGGAGGCTACATTAATCATGGATTGAGATATCTTATTGAAAGCAGTTTGTAATCTGGTTGCAACTTCATCAGCTACTAATGAAATCCTATCAGATGCTTCTTTAGAATTATCAGATAATTTTCTAACATTTTCTGCAACTACTGCAAAACCTCTACCATAATCTCCAGCTCGAGATGCCTCAATACCTGCATTTAATGCAAGTATATTGGTTTGTAAGGATATTTGAGATACTTCTTGAGTATTCTCTTGAATTCTCTTTACAATCTCATTTATCAACTCAGTTACATTGGCAATATCTTTGGTTACCTCTGAAATTAATTCAGTCTGGGTAGTTGCACCGTCAGACATGGCTTGAGATGTGGATGCTACTTCTTCTGCAGATGCATTGATTTCTTCAGCACCAGAGAGTAAATCTTCTGAAGTCTGAGAGAGAATATTTACAGATTCTGATGTAGAGCCAATTAAATCTAATAAATTATTTCTCATCTGATTAAAACTACCCTCTAGTATACCTATTTCATCAGATTTATCTGTGTCAATTATAATATCAGTAGTTAAATCACCTTTCGCGATATCATTTG